>JALRDC010000116.1 GCA_023262245.1 Flavobacteriaceae bacterium | reverse complement strand
CCCCATGCATAAACATATGGGTCAAAGGTTGCCAGTACTGAAATTTTGAATTGGAAGGATAATGGAGAGCAAACAAATCATAAACCAATTCACCCAAAGAAAGAGATGCAATAAAAAAGATAATATTGATGATCAGAAGATGTTTTACCGTCTCTGTAATATTCCGCATTAGTTTAATTTTTGTTCTATTTCTGTTTTTTCTAAAGTAATAAAAATAGGTTTATTGAAAGGAGAAATACTCGTTTCCTTGCAACCAAAGAAGTCGTCTAAAAGCGATTGTTGTTCTTCCAATTCTAAAGGATCTCCAGATTTAATAGCGAGACTCCTTGCCAAGGTCTTTGCAATTTGATCTGCCTGACTAAAGTGCTCTACCGAGCGATCCTCACCCGCATCGAAAAGTAGGGTTTCCATAAGTTCTTCTATTTTAGAAGAAGGACAATGTTCTGGACTCCCTAAGATCTCTAGAGTGTTGTCTTTATCCAATTTCAGTTGAAATCCTAATGACTCCAAAATATCTTTGTTTTGATGATATACTTCAACTTGTTGAGGGTTTAATTCAATTTCTACCGGAAAAAGAAGTTGCTGACTCAAACCTTTTTTAGCAGTAATCGAACTTAAAAACCTTTCATATAAAACACGCTGATGAGCTCTAGATTGGTCAATAAGCAACATATGGGTTTGTAAAGGACAAACAATATATTTTAAAAACAATTGAAACACTCTTGTACTTTGAGGGACTTGCATTAGGGCTTCCTTCTGAATCGGTTGAATAGTCGATTCTATTTGCACCCCTGAGAGTACATTTGTCCAAGCTTCTTTTTGTCTTTTTGTGGGAGTATCTAGCGTGTGAAAGGGGTTAAAACTAGAATCCACTTCTATAGGAGGTGGAGATGGAACTTTTTCTTTAAAGGAATAGGGTACGTCCAGATTCGTACTATGATCAAAATCTAAAGTGGGCATCACCTGAAATACACCCAAACTGTGTTTTACTGCGGAACGTAAGATGGCGTATATACTTTGTTCTTCCTCAAACTTGATTTCGGTTTTCGTAGGATGAATATTGATGTCAATTGTTTTCGGATCAACTGACAGGTATAAAAAATAACCCGGGTGATAACCCGGTCTTAAAAGACCCTCAAAGGCAGTGGCAACAGCATGATGCAAGAAAGGACTCTTTATAAAACGATTATTAACAAAAAAGAATTGTTGTCCTCGTGTCTTTTTAGCAAACTCTGGCTTAATGACAAACCCTTTGAGTTGAGCAAGTGATGTTGCTTCTTCTGAGGGAACCAATTGTTTATCCCACTTAGAACCAAATATTCCGCAAATGCGTTTTCTTAAGCTTACAGGGGGCAAATCAAATAATTCATTGCCATTGTTAAAAAATAAAAATTTTATTTCAGGATGAGCTAAAGCTACTCTTTGGAATTCATCAATAACATGACGCAACTCCACATTGTCCGATTTTAAAAAATTTCTTCTAGCGGGGATATTATAAAACAAACTCCTTACTGCTATTGAAGTCCCTTTAGGTTGCGTAGATAAGGTTTGATCAATTACTTTACTTCCTTCGATTTTCAAATAGTGGGAGACTTCATCTTCCTCGGTACGGGTATGCGCCTCGACATGAGCTATTGCAGCTATGGACGCTAAAGCCTCCCCCCTAAATCCTTTGGTATCTAAAGCGAAAAGATCTTCAGCTACATTGATTTTAGAAGTGGCATGACGCTCAAATGCCAAACGGATGTCTGTACTATTCATTCCCATCCCATCGTCAATAACCTGGATCAAAGTTTTCCCTGCATCTTTGATGATGAGTTGTATGGTTTGTGCTTGGGCATCTACAGCATTTTCCAATAATTCTTTAACCACAGATGCCGGTCGTTGTATTACTTCCCCAGCAGCAATTTGGTTGGCTACATGATCCGGTAAGAGCGCAATTCTAGAATTCATTCATTCGGACGCATAAAAATGCTTAAATCAAAGTCTAAGATGTACAAACAAATCATGACTAGGAATAAAATAATAAAAAGTAAACGTAAAGAAATAGAGCGGTTTTTTCGTGTGCGCATTTGCATACGTGCTTCTTTCCACTGTTGACCAAAATCATTATTATTATAGGTGTCCCGATATTTAGAGAATTTGGAATCAAATTCATAAATATTACCGTTATCTTTTCCTTTATAATAGCGGGGAGTATAATTATACCTTCTGTTTTTACGAAGTTTAAAAAGATTTGATTTCAACATGTATCAAAGGTACAAGAAAGCTATAAAAAGAGAAACTCTAAATGAAGAAACTTAGGCTTGTTTAGGTATAAGATTAGCCATTTGCAGGGCTGCTATTGCAGCTTCCACCCCTTTATTGCCGTGTTTCCCTCCACTGCGATCCTGGGCTTGTTTAAGGGTATTGTCTGTTAAAACACAAAAAATGACGGGGACGTCATATAAAACATTTAAGTCTTTAATCCCTTGAGATACCGCCTGACAAACAAAATCGAAATGCTTGGTTTCTCCTTGAATAACACTCCCTATTGCAATGACCGCATTGGGTTTTTGCTTTTGTGCTTTTCGAGCCCCATATACCAATTCAAAACTTCCAGGCACGTTCCATATTAGAATGTTTTCTGCCTGCACACCAAATTTTAAAAGGGTTTCACGAGCTCCTTCTGCTAGAGCTTCAGTAATTGAAGAGTTCCACTCAGAAACGACTAAATGAATGACAAAGGAACTACCATCAGGAACAGCATCAGCATCGTATTCAGAAAGATTACTTAATGCCGTAGCCATACTATTGCATTAATGTTTCAATTTTAGCAATTTGGACTTCAACAAGTCGGGCCTCTTGTGCCTCAGGAAATTCTTTTTCAATGCGCTTAAGAAAAGAAAGGGCTTGTGAATTTTTTCCAAGTTCAGTGCCGATCATCGCAGCCTTGTACAAATATTTGGGCGTACTGTACCTATTGTTGTTGATTTTTGAAGCTTCAACATAATAATCATAAGCCTCTTCTAGTTGACCCAATTGAGCAAAAGCGTCTCCGATAGCCCCTTTAGAAAGAGCTCCTAATAATACATCCTCAGAGGTGAATTGATCCAAATAGACGATTGCGTTTTCATAATCTTTAATATTTAAATAAGCCATACCAGCGCTATAGGTAGCCAACTTTGAAGCGGGGGTTCCTTTATAATTTTCAATGATATCTAAAAATCCATACTTCCCTTCTCCACCATTGAGCGCCCTTCTGTACAAAGAATCAGAATTCACACTGTTTACAGCTAACTCGAAATAATATTGCGCTTGATTAAGCTCGCTTATCGCTTCCTGAGCTTTAGGCTTTACTATAAAATTATTATATCCTAAATAACCTAAAACACCTACGGCAATAACACCGATCGTAGTCAGAATAATGTTTTGGTATTTTACTACCCACTCTTCTGTTTTTGAAGCTGTGGTATCTAGAGTTTCAAACACCTCAGCAGTAGTACTTTCTTGAGGAACTTCTGATTCTTTGGAAGTACTAATTGATTTTTTAGATCCGCGTTTTTTATATGTTGCCATTGTAAAATTATTAAGCGCACAAAATTAGTCTTTTTATTCTAATTCAAAAAACCCTACGCTAGCTTCTAACTTATTATTTTTGTATTCTATGTATTTAAAACAACTCCGTTTAACTCAATATAAGAACATACGTTCTAAAAGTTTTGATTTCAATCCAAAAATAAATTGCTTCATTGGAGATAATGGAAAGGGTAAATCTAACATTCTTGACGCAATCTACCATTTAGCCTTTGGAAAGAGTTATTTTAATCCTATTGCACTTCAAAACATCCTATTGGGTGAAGAGTTTTTTGTGATTGAGGGTCGTTTTGAAAGAGAAAATAAAGAAGAGAAAATTATTTGTTCCTTAAAAAAAGGACAGAAAAGAGTGGTTAAAAGAAATGGAAAAATATATGAAAAGCTAGCAGATCATATCGGTTTAATTCCAATGGTCATTATATCCCCAGCAGATCGAGATCTCATCTCCGAAGGCAGTAGTACCCGCAGAAAGTTTATGGATGGCGTCATTGGTCAGACCGATCCTGTTTTTCTACAAAACCTACTTGAATACAATAAAATACTCTCTCAACGAAACGCTTTGCTGAAATTTTTCGCACTAAACAATACCTATGATGGAGAAACATTAGAAGTATATAACGAACAACTCGTTAAGCGCAGTACACCGATCTTTGAAAAACGCAAAGCATTTATGAAAGATTTTATTCCTGTTTTTATTGCACGATATCAAAACATAAGCGACGGAAATGAAAATGTTGCCTTAGCCTATGAGAGTCAACTAAAGCATCATTCCCATAAGGAATTACTAGAAACCAACCTGTCAAAAGACAAAATGCTACAACATACCGCAACGGGTATCCACAAAGACGACATAAGTTTTTTACTTGAGGAGCAGCCTATCAAAAAATTTGGAAGTCAAGGACAACAGAAATCATTTTTAGTTGCCTTAAAATTAGCGCAATTTGATTTTTTAAAAAAACAGACCGGACACCCCCCTATCCTCCTTTTAGATGATGCTTTTGACAAATTAGATCAAAATCGTGTTTCGCAAATTGTTTCATTAGTAGATCAAGAGAGTTTTGGGCAAATCTTCATTACCGATACCCACCAGGAACGAACACTTGAAGCCTTAAGTAATAGTAATTCTAGCTATGAAATCTTTAATTTGTAGTATGATGTTTAAAAGGAGTTACTATTTCATTTTCTCTTTGATCCTAGGATGTACTTCCTCTTCAAAAGTTCAAATCGATCTTCTTTCAGGCTATTGGGAAATTGAATTTATTACTCAAGAAAACGAAAAGTTTCTTCCAAAGGCTCAGGCTCCCTTGTATGATCATTATCAAGTTAATTTTCCAAAAGGACTTTTAAACAAGGTAGCTCCTTTATTGGATGGTTCATATTCAAGCTCTGACGATGTAACGCCTTTTACTATTGAAAAATTAAATCAAAACTATTACATTAGATTCCAATCTCGATGGGACGATTGGTCCAGAAAGATATACTATTTGGATAGCCAAAAACTCATTTTAGAAAACGATGAAAGAGCCTATCATTACAAACGACCTACAAAGATTGATCTTTAACTATGAAAGATTCTAAAAATAAATTTGAAGCAAAAGCTCTTAAAGAAGTTTTAAAGGAGGTAATCGCTCAAAAGCCACTTAAAAAAGGGGTTCAAAATGTTAGAATCTGTAATTGCTGGTCAGAAGTAATGGGAAAAAATATAAACCAATACACCGATCAGGTTCGCTTTTCACATAATACTTTATATGTAAAGTTAAGTTCCGCCCCCTTAAAAATGGAATTGAGTTACGAGTTAGAACTCATCAAACAACGTTTAAATACCCATTTGAAGGGAGCGTTTATTCAAAAAGTGGTCCTGAGTTAGAATCGTTCCCGTCCGGCAAAGTGAAACGCTGCCTCTATATTTGCATTTTCATCGCTATCAGAACCGTGTACAGCATTTTCCCCAATAGAAGTGGCATACAACTTTCTGATGGTACCCTCAGCAGCCTCTTCAGGGTTAGTTGCTCCTATTAAGGTTCTGAAATCACTTACGGCATTATCTTTTTCCAAAACAGCAGCAACGATAGGCCCTCTCGACATAAAGGCTACTAATTCTCCATAAAAAGGTCTTTCTCTATGAACCTCATAAAAACGTTCCGCATCATTTTTTGAAAGCTGTGTAAGTTTTAAAGCCTTGATTTGAAATCCCGCATTGGTCACCTTTTCAAGTATGTTACCAATGTGCCCATTTTCTACAGCATCGGGTTTTATCATCATGAGAGTTGTGTTTGCCATTTTTTTTTTTTGCGAAAGTACTAAATGTATTTTAAAGGGGCGATCTCGCTTTTGAGAAGATTTGTTTATTCTTGAAAAATCTGATTGTTAATTCAATCAACTAGGTCTAATATATTATCTTAGCACCATATGAATGAACTCTTTATAAATGGACTAAAACAACGTATAGCCACACCTAAAAAAGTTGTTATTCTTCCTCATAGAAATGCTGATGGCGATGCCTTAGGCAGCACGCTTGCTTTACAGCATTTTTTGATAAAAATGAATCACGAAACGGTAGTTATATCACCAAACGACTATCCCAGCTTTTTAAAATGGCTTCCTGGAGAAGATCAAATATTAAAATACAGCAATACGCCAAAAACAGTACGTGATAAAATCAGAGAAGCTGACCTCATTTTTACTTTAGACTTTAATTCACTTTCTCGAATTGAAGATTTAACAGAGGTAGTTAAAAATGCTTCGGGAGAAAAAATCATGATAGATCATCACGAAGCTCCAGAGGATTATGCTGTACTTCAATATTCAGATCCTAATATGAGTTCAACCTGTGAAATGGTGTACAAACTCATCAAAACGCTAGATGCAAACGCTATTGATGAAAATATTGCAAATTGTCTTTATACAGGAATGATGACAGATACGGGATCCTTTCGCTATCCTGCCACCACATCAGAAACCCACAGAGCTGTAGCGCACCTTATTGAAGCTGGCGCAAATGGAACACAAATTCATCAAAATATTTATGACAGTGCTTCTTTTAGCAGGTTAAAGCTACTGGGAATCACCCTTTCAAATTTGGTTCAAATTCCTAATTTGCCCATCGTCTTCATGACCCTTAATCAAAACGAATTAGAGTCCTGCGAATATAAAAAGGGTGATACTGAAGGATTTGTTAATTATGGTCTTTCACTTAAAGGAATTGTATTCTCATGTATTATGATTGAAAATGAGAATGAAGGAAAAATTAAAATGTCTTTTCGTTCCCAGGGTACTTTTTCCGTTAACGATTTTGCACGCACCTATTTTGATGGAGGTGGACATCACAATGCCGCTGGAGGAATGTCTATGGAGAGCATGGAAAAAACCGTCGCTCGATTTAAAAAAGCTGTTTCAGAAATTTCTGATCAATTTTAACAATTGGTTTATATGAGAATTGCCTTTTCGTTATTTCTTTTAATATTCACTTTTTCTTGTGCAAAAAATCAGGCCCGCTATCCTTTAAATAAAAAAAAGGATGCTTTTTTAAATAATTCTGCAGAGCGAAACAAAACTCTTTTAGCAAGGGAAGAATATTTATTAAAAACAGCTGCTAAAAAGGACAGCAGTTTAAGCTATCAGGTATCTGAGGCTGGATTTTTATATGCATATATTAAAACCAGTGACGCTAAATTACCCTTACCTTCTAAGGGGACAAAAGTTCGTTTTCAATACCAAATAGAAGATTTGGATAAAAACATACTTTACGACAAGAGCACTCTGGGCACTATAGATTACGCTATAGATCAAGAAGATTTACTTCCTGGACTTCGGGAAGGGTTACGAATGATGCGTGCCGGAGAAGTTGTTGTATTTCTTTTTCCTTCCTACCTTTGCTATGGCTATCAGGGAGACGAAGAAAAAATTGGTGTAAACCAACCCTTACGTTTCACAATAGAACGCCTACCTACTAACTAACACTTAAATTCAAAATATGAAAAAAATTATACTCTCCATCCTTAGCCTGAGTTTACTCCTTGCGTGCAAATCACAATATCCTGATTTAGACGCTGGACTCTATGCAGATATTCAAACCACCAAAGGCCCTATTATTGTAAAACTTGCCATTGAAAAAGCACCTATAACGGTGGCAAATTTTGTTTCACTTAGTGAAGGAAATAACCCCTTTGTAAGTGAAGAATTCAAATCCAAAAAGTTTTATAATGGAATTAAATTCCATCGTGTCATCCCTGATTTTATGATTCAAGGAGGAGACCCATTGGGAATAGGTTCTGGAGGTCCGGGCTACCGTTTTGATGATGAGATTTCTGATTTAACACATAAAGGACCGGGGATATTATCTATGGCCAACAGTGGTCCTGCAACAAACGGAAGTCAATTCTTTATTACCCACAAGGCCACCCCATGGCTGGATGGTAAGCATACGGTATTTGGTGAGGTAGTTGAAGGTCAGGAAGTTGTAGACAGTATTGTGAAAGACGACATTATAGAAGAGATCAATATTATCAGAAAAGGAAAAGAAGCTCGAAACTTCAATGCTCCTGAAGTTTTTGGAGACTACTTTGAAAAAAAGGATGAATTAGCAAAACAACTAGAGGCTAAAAAAGCAAAAATAAAAGAAGACAATGTGGTCAAATTTGAAGCTTTAAAAGAAAAAGCCACGCTTACCAATTCAGGACTAAAATACATCGTAACTTCTTCTGGAAATGGAACAGCAGTAAAAACCACCAACAAAGCAATGGTTCACTACGCCGTGTATTTTGTAGATGGAACGCTGCTTGAAACTAGTAATGAACAAACAGCAATCGCTAATAATGCCCTCAACTTTCAGAAAAAACAGGCAGGGGCTTACAAACCATTTATGGCCTTAGTAGGTCCTGATGATCGAATGATAGATGGATTTAAGGAAGGAGTTGGTCTTTTAAAAGAGGGGGATAAAGCCACTCTTTTTCTTCCCTACACCATTGCCTATGGAGCCAGTGGAGGACAAGGAATTCCTCCTCAATCAGACTTGATATTTGAGGTAGAAGTCACCAGCGTAGAAAACTAAAATTTTCATTAAAGGTCAAGCCTCGCTTGGCCTTTTCTTTTTTATGAGGAAAATCCATTACATATTAATAGGATTGTTGCCCCTGCAAATAGTGGTTTTAAGGTTTTTAAAAACCCAACCCGAATGGGTGGAGACCTATTACAGTCAGGGAGTTTATCCGTTAATCTTTAAAAGTCACCGCTTTTTTTTTGAGTTACTTCCTTTCTCAATTGGAGACCTCCTCTACGCTATAGCCATTTTTTATTTAGTCAAAGGGATTCTTATTATTTTTAATAAGCAAAGACCAAAAATCAGTGTCTTGATCTTAAACATCCTTGCGACGAGTTCGCTTTTACTCTTGATTTTTAACTTAAATTGGGGGTTAAACTACTACAGGATACCCCTGCATAAAAAGCTGAATTACAATTTGAGCTATGATCAAATACAACTGGAACAAACATTAAATGCACTAATTCGCGCATCGAATGAATTACATACGCGACTAAATGACAACGATACTACCGCTATTCAAATTCCCTATTCAAAAAAACTAATCGCAAACATACTTCAAGAAGAATTTGAATTTGATTTAGAAAAATTTAAACCAAAACCCTTTATAAAAAATTCGCTTTGGAGTAAACTATTAAGCTACATGGGTTATTCGGGTTATTTAAACCCTTTCACACTAGAGGCACAAGCCAATAGAGAAATTCCCAAACTGAACTATATCATTACTTCAACGCACGAAATGGCTCATCAACTTGGAATTGCCTCAGAAAAGGAGGCAAATTTTATAGCCTTTTATACTGCCATTAAGCACTCCGACCCATTTATTCAGTATGCCGGTTATACTTTTGCATTGCGGTATTGTTATTCTGAATTGTATAAAGCAGATCATGAGATTGCTGAAAATCAAATCCGACTCTTAAAACCCGGGGTATTAAAAAACTTTCAAGAGCTTACACAATTTTGGAATCGCTATCAGAATCCCTTTGAGCCCTTTTTGAAAAAAGGATACGATACTTACTTAAAAGCAAATGGTCAAAACCAAGGAATCCAAAGTTATAACGCCATGGTAGGACTTGTGGTTGCTTATTCTCAGAAAGAACCCTTTGATCTCAATAAAAAATGATTATTTTACTAAACTAGTTTAGCTAAAAAAAACCTGCCTGTGAAACAATTAAGCAGTTCAAAAAATCCAGAATTAAAACGTTTACGATTGCTTTTTCAAAAGGCAAGAGAACGTAAAAAACAGGGAGTTTTTGTGGTGGAAGGAGAAAGAGAAATACAAAAGGTGATCAAAGGATACTACGATTTGGAATGCCTCTTTATCGAAGCAGGTCAGGAAGGATCCTTTTCAGACCTTCTAAATACACAAAAAAGAACTCAAATCTTTTCAGTAGAAAAAACCATTTTCTCTCAGATCAGTATACGATCGGGTTCAGAAAAAATGATCGCTATTGCAAAAAGTAAAACTCATGATTTAAAGGAATTACAGCTTCCTGAAAACGCTTTGGTTTTAGTTATTGAAGCTCCAGAAAAACCAGGAAATATTGGAGCTTTGTATCGCACGGCAGCAGCAGCAAATATGGATGCCGTCATCATCGCCAATCCCAAAACAGACTTTTATAACCCCAACAGCATACGCTCTAGCTTGGGTGCGCTATTTTTACTACCCACCGCCATAGCTTCTTCCAAGGAAGTCATTGCCTATTTAAAGGAGCAGCAGTTCAGTATCAATACTGCTGCAATAGAAGCCAATGCCATCGCCTATGATGCATTTGATTTCACTCCTCCTTGTGCAATTGTTGTGGGAACGGAGAGCACGGGCTTAGACCATCAGTGGATTGAAGCTTCAAATCAAAACATTCTCATCCCCATGTCAGAAAATATAGATTCACTAAATCTTTCGGTTTCGGCAGGGATTTTGATGTATGAGGCACAACGAAAGAATAAACGACTTGATATGAAAACAATTCTTTAGTATCTTTCCTAAACAATGATTGTAGACCAAGAGACCGAAAACAAAGAAATTGCAAAGCAGTACAAAGAACTGTTGCGCATTAGCTATCAAACCCTAAGCGACGCTGATAAGAAGATGATTCGCCTAGCTTTTGATACCGCTGTGGAAGCACATAGTGATCAAAGACGAAAGTCTGGTGAGGCCTACATTTTTCACCCTATAAACGTTGCAAAAATTGTTGCTCAACAAATCGGTCTGGATGCCGTATCTATCTGTGCAGCTCTTTTACATGACGTGATCGAAGACACCAAGTTTTCCCTTGAAGATATTGAACGGCTAATGGGATTGACTGTAGCAAAAATTGTTCATGGTCTAACAAAAATTTCCAGTCTTAAAAAGGATAAAAACATTTCACTTCAGGCAGAAAATTTTAGAAAAATGCTCCTTACCCTTAATGATGATGTAAGGGTTATCATTATTAAAATTGCAGATCGTTTGCACAACATGCAAACCATGGACGCAATGCCTGAATACAAACAAGTAAAAATAGCGTCTGAAACCTTATACATTTACGCCCCATTAGCACATCGGATTGGACTTTATAATGTTAAAACAGAACTAGAGGACCTTAGTTTAAAATATACCGAACCGCAACGCTATCAGTCCATTAAGGAAAAAATTGAGGAAACTAAAGAATCACAGGAAGCTTATATCAAATCTTTTTCCAAATTTCTCGCTCAAGAACTTGATAAAGAGCGATTTAAATTTGAAATCAGAGGTCGAAGTAAATCCATCTATTCAATCCACCGGAAGATGCTTACCCAAAATGTTCCTTTTGAAAAGATTTATGACAAATTTGCTCTTCGAATTATTTACAAAGGAAACCGCAACAACGAAAAGTTTCTAGCTTGGAAGATCTATTCCATTGTTACGGATCATTTTACTCCCAACCCAACCCGTCTCCGCGATTGGATCTCGGCACCTAAATCTACTGGATATGAAGCACTGCACATTACGGTAATGGGTCCAGAAAACAAATGGGTAGAAATTCAAATCCGATCTGAGCGCATGCATGAGATTGCTGAAAAAGGTTATGCTGCGCACTATAAATATAAACAAGGAGATCAAAAAGATATTGGGATTGAAAGCTGGTTGAACCGGCTTCAAGAAGTTTTGGAAAACAATACAGGAAATGCTGTTGATTTTGTTGAGGATTTTAAACTCAATCTTTATGCAAAAGAAATCTTTGTCTTCACACCCAAAGGGGATTTAAAGTCCCTACCTCAAGGAGCAACCGCCTTGGATTTTGCTTTTTTTATCCATTCTGAAATTGGAAAAAAAACCCGTGGAGTTCGGGTAAACGATCGACTCGTTCCGCTGAGTAAAGTCCTCAAAAGTGGAGATCAAATTGAAGTCATCACTTCAGAGAATATAAAACCTTCTAATAATTGGCTTGACTTTGTTGTAACCTCAAGGGCACGTTCCATAATTAAATCCTCAATAAATGATGAGAAAAAAGAACGTGCGGAAGAAGGTAAAGAAATCCTTAGAAGGAAGCTCAAACCTCTAAAAATTAGTCTCAACGAGAAGACTATAAATCAAATGCTGCTATTTTTCAAATTTGAAAACAGTCAGGATTTGTATTATCGTATAGGCATTGGAACCGTAGACAACAAAAAACTAAAAGAATTTTCTAACGCCTATCACAACACCCTGCTTAACTTTTTTAAACGCAGAGTACGAAAAAACAAAACCCTTCCTCAAAATGGGGAGGATAAGATTACTGAAAAGTTTGACAAACTCGTTTTCGGAAAAGAAAAAGAACCGCTTGCCCACAGCTTTGCCAGCTGTTGTCGTCCCATACCTGGTGATGCTGTGTTTGGATTTATAACCGTGAATGAAGGAGTTAAAGTTCATCACAAAGAATGTCCTAACGCGCTTGCGTTACAATCTAATTTTGCATATCGGGTAATTCCAGCAAAATGGGTGGACTCTAGCTCTGAAGAATACAATGCCGTACTAAAGTTAACCGGAATTGACAAAAGAGGTTTAGTAAATGAAGTTACGCGTATGATCTCCAACAGTATGAGTGTCAACATAAACAAAATAAACTTTGATTCCGAAGATTCTTATTTTACTGGCATCATACATGTAAGTGTTCCAAATAAAAATATTCTTACCAAATTGGTTCAAAATCTTTCGAAGGTGAATGGAATCGATAAAATTGTTCGGGAATAAGCCTTTATACCTATCTTTGCCTTCGATGTTAGCAGAAAAATCAAATCAAGAGATAGTTAAAGAAGTTTTTATAAACTTTCTAGACCTTAAAGGTCATCGTAAAACCCCAGAACGGTTTGCGATCTTATTTGAAATTTACGATAGTAAAGAACATTTTGATATTGAGTCGCTTTATATTAAAATGAAAAACAAAAATTACAGGGTGAGCCGAGCCACACTGTACAACACTATTGAACTACTTCTTGAGTGTGGTCTGGTGAGAAAACATCAATTTGGAACGAATCAAGCTCAGTATGAAAAATCCTATTTTGATCATCAACACGATCATTTTATTTATACCGACACAGGAGAGGTAAAAGAATTTTGCGATCCTAGAATTCAACAAATTAAAAAAACCATAGAAGAAATTTTTGATGTCGAAATCCATAATCATTCGTTATACTTTTACGGCACCAAGAAAAATAAAAAATCCTAAAATAAATGGCGGTAGATTTACTACTTGGGCTCCAATGGGGCGATGAAGGAAAAGGGAAAATTGTGGATGTTTTGACATCCTCTTACGATGTTATTGCCCGTTTTCAAGGCGGACCTAATGCAGGTCATACATTAGAATTTGAAGGAAACAAACATGTCCTGCATACCATTCCCTCAGGAATTTTTCACCCTAAAGCAGTTAATTTAATTGGAAACGGAGTAGTTATCGATCCTGTCATTTTTATGAAAGAAATCGAAAATTTAGCACCTTATGCAATTGATTTTGACCAAAAACTACTGCTTTCAAAAAAAGCCCACCTAATTTTACCCACACATCGTTTATTGGACGCTGCGTCTGAAGCTTCCAAAGGAAAAGCTAAAATAGGGTCTACTTTAAAGGGTATAGGACCTACCTATATGGATAAAACAGGCCGGAATGGAATTCGGGTTGGAGACATCCTTGCGCCTGACTGGGAAGAAAAATACCAGCGATTAACAAAAAAACACCTCGCATTACTCAATAGTTATGAAACTGCTGTTGATTTCGATTTAAAAGACCTAGAGAACTCCTTCTTTAAAAGTGTAGAAGCTTTGAGGAAATTTAAGCTGGTAGATAGCGAACAGTACCTTATAGAAGCCCAAAAAGCAGGAAAGAAAATTTTAGCAGAAGGAGCGCAAGGCTCCCTCCTCGATATAGACTTTGGAACCTATCCATTTGTTACTTCTTCTACTACTACAGCCGCAGGTGCTTGCACTGGATTAGGAGTTGCACCGAATAAAATAAAAGAAGTGTTTGGGATTTTTAAGGCTTATGCTACCCGTGTAGGAAGTGGTCCCTTTCCCACCGAACTTTTTGACAAGGATGGGGAGACCATGGCTAAAGTTGGAAATGAATTTGGGTCAACCACAGGTCGATCAAGACGTTGCGGATGGATCGATTTAGTTGCTTTAAAATACTCTATCCACATCAATGGAGTCACTCAATTGATGATGATGAAAGGAGATGTCTTATCAGGCTTTGAAACTATAAAAATTTGTACTGCCTATAAAACAGAAACGGGAGTTATGGACTACCTCCCCTACGACATTGCAACACAAGACATAGTCCCTATTTATGAAGAGCTTCCTGGTTGGAATGAAGATTTAACACAAATGACTAAATCCTCAGAATTTCCAGAAAATTTTAAAAACTACATCCGTTATTTAGAGGAAGCTTTAGAAACCCCTATTAAGATTGTTTCTGTAGGACCCGATAGAAAACAAACGATATTTAGATAAAGTTCGAGCGCATGCAGCAGTCGTTCCGTATTTTAGCTTTTCTTATAGCATTTATTTTGGTTCACACCCTGGCCGCTCAAGAACCCAAAATCATCGAAATCCGACAAGCAGGAGGCTCTACTCAAGATCAAGTTCAATTTCCAGGAGCAAATATCCTTTTTAAAAATCCCGAAAAACGTGTTATCTTATTCCACGAGGGAGCATTAATTGAATCAGACCTTGCTTATTTTTATGCAAAAGACAATTTTTTTAAAGCCACTGGAGAGGTCGTTTTTACTCAAGGAGACAGTCTTCGGATGACCTGCAACTCAATAGAGTATGATGGAAAGACTAAAACCGCTTTAGCCAAAGGGAATGTAAACCTTAAACGTCCCGATATGTCTTTAAACACAGAAGAATTAAATTTAGATCGGATCAGTAACGAAGCTTTTTACAACACTAAAGGAATAATCATTGATAGTGCAAGTACGCTTACCAGTAATCAAGGGCGCTATTTTATGAACCAAAAAAAATACCGCTTCATCTCTAATGTCACCATTGATAATCCCGAATACAATGTCAATTCAGACCAATTGGATTATTATACGGAACTCAATCAAGCTTATTTATTTGGAAACTCTAAAATCAAAGGGGAAGCGTATACCATAGAATGTGAACGTG
Organism: Flavobacteriaceae bacterium; assembly: GCA_023262245.1. Lineage (GTDB taxonomy): Bacteria > Bacteroidota > Bacteroidia > Flavobacteriales > Flavobacteriaceae > MS024-2A. Next base: position 8,012 of record JALRDC010000116.1, on the reverse strand, counting down.
GATTTTATGATTTAGACAGAGAAAGAGGGGTCTTCAAAAAAAATGCAACACTTTATTACGACAACAAAATTATTAAAGGAGACAGCCTTTATTTTGAAAGCGAAAGTGATTATGCGGCCGCTACTAAAAACGTGAGTATTCTTGATTCGTTAAACAACTCAATAATTACTGGGCATTATGGAGAAATCTTTAAAGCCAAAGATTCCGCAATAATAACGAGAAGAGCTTTGGCGGTAAATATCATAGATAACGATTCGCTCTTTATTCATGCCGACACTCTAGTTGCTACTGGTCCCGAGGAGCGGAGAATATTAAGAGCGTATTACGATGTAAGAATTTTGAAAAGTGACTTGAGAGGTAGGTCAGACTCTTTATATTTAGATGAGTCTATTGGGCTGACCAAATTACTCAACAAACCACTGAGCAAACAACAAGAGCAAGTTTATACCGAAGCAGATCGCAATGCTAACAATCCCGTTCTCTGGTTTGATAAAAGTCAAATGTCTGGAAACCAAATCCTCCTTATATCGGATACGGAGACCAATAAACTAGACTCGCTTAAGATCAGTGGAAACGTTTTTATCATTGAAAAAGATACACTGAGTGAAAAAGGTTTTCAACAAATTAAAGGAGGCCGATTAGATGGGGCCTTTGTGGAAAGTAAACTAGACAATGTTGTCATCAAAAAAAATACAGAAATGGTCTATTACCTTTACAATGATAAGGATTTAGAACTTATTGGCATCAATAAAACGACTTGTAGCGCTTTAAAAATGTATTTTGAAGAAGGTCAAATAAGTGATATCACCTTTTTAGTAGAACCTCTTGGTGATGTTTTCCCAGAGAGTGAATTACCCCTTAACGACCGTACCTTAAAAGGATTTGTCTGGAGAAAAGAGGAGCGCCCCGAATCCCTAAATGATTTGTTTGATGAAAATGATCGAGCAGAACAATTTCCGGAGATATTAAAGTTTAAATACCCCGAAACGGAGCAAGAGGAAATTCCTCAAAAATAAGTACTATGGACTCCTTAAAAGAAGACTTTTTACGGTTTCAGGCAAAAACCACCCCCCATCCTCTAGCTTTATCAATAAAATCGGCCAAAGGATGTTATATTACTACTACCGATGGGAAGAAGCACTTAGATTTTATCGCTGGTGTTTCGGCTTGTAGTCTTGGACATCGTCATCCCAAAGTAGTATCTGCGATCAGAAAGCAAACAAAAAAATACCTACACGTGATGGTTTATGGAGAGTTTGCTCAAGCTCCTGCAGTAAATTTGTCAAAAGAACTCATTGCCTTACTCCCTGAAAATCATCAAAGTGTTTACCTAACCAATTCAGGGACAGAGGCAATAGAAGGAGCATTGAAATTAGCTAAGCGAGCAACAGGCAGAAGCGAGCTTATAGGAGCACAATATAGTTATCACGGAAGCACACACGGTGCTTTAAGTCTCTTAGGATCTGAACATCAAAAAGTGGGCTACAGACCCTTATTGCCTGACACTCGTTTTCTTCGGTTTAATAAAGAAGAAGATTTAAACCTCATTACAAAAAAAACTGCAGCAGTTTTACTTGAAACCATTCAGGGGGGAGCTGGTTTTATCGTCCCTCAATCTGATTATCTAAAAAAGGTGAAATCACGATGCGAAGCTGTAGGCGCACTGCTCATTTTAGATGAAATTCAGCCCGGTTTTGGTCGGACGGGTCGCTTTTTTGGTTTTGAGCATTATGAAGTAAATCCCGATATCATCGTAATGGGAAAAGGTATGGGTGGCGGTCTTCCCGTAGGCGCATTTACAGCTTCAAAAGACTTGATGCAACTCCTAGAAGAAAACCCCAAATTAGGTCATATAACTACTTTTGGGGGCAATCCTGTAATTGCTGCCGCTTGTCTTGCTACCTTAAGAACCCTAAGAGATTCTAAGCTTATTTCACAAATTGACAAAAAGGAAGCGCTCTTTAGAAAAGAATTACAACATCCAAAAATCAAAGAGATACGGGGCAAAGGGTTGATGCTTGCCCCCATTTTAGAAGATTCAAAACTTGTAGATCAGGTGATTTTTAAATGCATGGATCAAGGGCTCTTATTGTTTTGGTTACTTTGGGAAAAAAAGGCATTGCGCATCTCACCACCGCTCACCATAACTGAAAAAGAAATTCGTAAAGGCTGCGCAATTATAAGAAACGTATTAGAGGAATTGTAAGAGTAGTGTTAATTATTTTGTTAAAAACAATCTTCCCTGTATCAAAATATCTACTAGCTAGTCCCTAATTTTAAATGAAAGTAATTAGAAGTAATCTATGCTAAATTACAATTCTGAGGAAACTCAATCATCCATAACCAAGTTTGAGCAAATGCTCAAAACCAATCTGATTTATTTCTTTGATGCTCAAGAATTCGAAGACATCATTATCCATTATTTAGGATACGGAGAACACCAGCTTGCCAAAAAAGCACTGAAAATGGGATTGGAGCAACATCCAAGCAGTCACGAACTCATGTTGCTACAAAGTGAGATTTTTATATTGGATGAAAAATTTGAAATGGCTTTGCAGCTTTTAGAATACATTGAGAAACTCAATCCCTTTGATGAAGAAATTGCTTTACAAAAGGCCAGTATTTCTTCCAAAAAAGGGGATCATAAATCCTCTATTGATTACTTACATCAAGCCTTGGAAATATCGGAAGATCCTGGGGAAATATGGAATCTCTTGGGTATGGAGCATCTCCTTGCAGAAGAATATGAAGAGGCTTCCTTTTTTTTCAAGAATTGCTTGGAAGATAATCCTGAGGACTACCCTTCCCTATACAATTTATTGTATTGTTACGAGCAACTCAACAAAGTTGAACCAGCAATTACTTCTCTAAATGAGGTATTAGAACACGACCCTTATTGTGAAGTTGCTTGGCATCAATTAGGAAAAATCTTAATGAAATCCGGGAAAATAAAAGAAGCCCTTTCCGCACTTGATTTTGCTATTATTAGTGATGATACTTTCACAGGTGCTTATATTGAAAAAGGGAAACTCTTGGAGTCTGTAGGTAGGATAAATGAAGCAATTGAAAACTATGAAGTAGCATTAAATACTGCTGAGCCCTCCTCTTTTATCCATAAATGCATCGGAAGATGTCATGAAAGATTGGGTAATCTAGATTTAGCACAACAATTTTATCTCAAATCTGTCAAACTGGAGCCTTCCAATGAAAAAAGTTGGGAAGCTTTAATCTTGTTTTATCTTTCTCAGAAAAATTATAAAAAAGCAAAGCTTTACCTAGAACGAGCCTTAGATAGTAATAGCGACTCCATTAATTTATGGAAAAACAGTGTTGAGATCTACAGCTTAATGGGTAAAAAAGACAAAGCGATTACCGCAAGTAAAAAACTTCTAGAACTGGGTTATTATCAACCAGATATACTCCTACAACTCATCGATCTTTTTCTTGAAAAAAGAAAATGGGAAGAAGCACACAATGTAGCAGAAGAAGCCTTCGCTTCTTTTCCCGAAAATAGAGATTTAGCTATTCGGGTAGCAGGATGTTGTCTCCATTTGGATCGAACAGATGAAGGTATTTATCTTTTAAATCCTCAACATTTAAACAGTTCTGAGAGGGGTATGTTTTTAAACCTATTCCCTAGTTTTAAAAGTTTATTGACTGAATCTAAATAGTTATTCGATTCTATTTAGAATGGGTTCTCTACCTTTGTACTAACAACAAGCACAAATGCGATACATACTTCTTTACCTTAAGGGAATGCTGATGGGTGCAGCGGACTTAGTCCCTGGTGTTTCCGGCGGTACCATTGCCCTGATTACAGGAATTTACAAAGAACTTCTCGAAAGCATTAACTCCATTTCATGGACCGTGCTAAAAAAACTTCGAACAGAAGGAATTAAAGGAGCATGGAAACAAATCAATGGTGCTTTCCTGCTGCCCCTTTTTGGAGGAATAGTAAGTGCAATAGTAGCCCTGTCTAGGCTATTGGAATGGCTCATGATTAATGATCCTATAGGACTCTGGTCTTTTTTCTTTGGCTTGTTAGTAGCAAGCATTTTGTTTTTAATCATGACCGAAATGGAATATAAACTACAATCATTTTTATATTTATTTCTTGGTGCCGGACTTTCTTTCATGATTACTCAACTCACTTCGGTTTCCACTGAGGTGCCCTTATGGTATTTATTTTTAGCGGGTTTTATTGGAATTTCTGCAATGATCTTACCTGGACTTTCTGGAGCTTATATTCTATTTGTAATGGGAGTGTACCAAACAATCGTATCTCATGTTCGTCAAGCGCAAGATTTAATTATGGATTTTAGTCAAGAAAAGTTCGTCCAGATTTCGACTGTGTTGGGAATATTCATATTAGGAATTATTGTAGGTATTAAAGTTTTTGCGAAATTTTTATCTTGGCTTCTAAAGCGATATCCAGAACAAAGCATTGCTGTTTTAATAGGGCTCATGCTTGGTGCACTCAACAAGGTTTGGCCTTGGCAAAATAAACTTCCAAAAATCAATGAAAACGCTCCTGAAATTACTGTAGCCGTTCTTCCACAAAACTTTGATGGAGCTTCTCCTGAAATAGGAAAAGCAATCTTCTTGATGTTTTTTGGATTTGTCTTGCTCTTTGCTCTAGAAAGAAGTAAAGTATTATTCAAAAAATGAAATCTAACTCAAACAAACCTAATTATTATTACGACAGCCTTTTTTTAATTTTAAAAGGAATCGCGATGGGCGCTGCAAATAAAGTTCCAGGGGTTTCTGGAGGAATTGTTGCCCTTGTAGGTGGTTTCTATGAAGAGTTGATTTACTCTTTTCAACATCTTAATGGAAAGGCTTTAAAATTACTTTTTAAAGGGCGTTTCAAAAGCTTTTGGAACTATGTAAATGGACGCTTTCTATGTTTACTTTTTGGAGGGGTAATTTTAAGTTATTTTAGTGTTTCCCTTTTATTAGATTACTTGCTTTCCAAATACGAAACTTTCGTTTTGGGTAGTTTTTTTGGGATGATTTTAGCCTCTCTGTATTTAATATTTAAAGATGTTAAAATTTGGAAACCATCCAGTATTGCTTCAGTTATTGTTGGCTTTGGACTTGGATTGGCTCTGGTACTTGCGCGTCCTGTTGCTGAGAATGATCATTTATTATTTGTATTTTTTTGTGGAATTATTAGTATATCGGGAATGACCATCCCTGGACTTTCTGGTTCTTTTTTATTGCTTATACTTGGGAATTATAACCTGCTATTGGTGGACGCTGTCAATGCCCTTTTTGTGGTACTTTCTGAAGGAATACGTTTGGATTTTAACTCCCTTTCAGATCCTATTATTCAGCGTCTTTTATTAATCATGGCTGTTTTTACTTCAGGCTCTCTCAGTGGGTTGATCCTCCTATCCAACATTTTAAAATGGGTTTTAAATAAATTCCCTAAACAAACCATAGCGACCATTATCGGCTTTATAATCGGGACGCTCATGCTCGTGTACCCTTGGAAAAATAAAGTTTATCTCTTAAAAGAAGATGGAACCCCCATACTGAATGCTTTAGGAAATCCCGAATTTTCAAACTACGATTATTATTTTCCCAACTTTCAAGATTTAGAAACCTTTACCGTACTTTTGACCATTATTATAGGAGCAGCTATACTCTTCATTTTAGATTATTATGATAAAAAAAGAGCACATTAAACAATTTGGCCTAGTAGGTAAAAATATTGAGTACTCTTTTTCAAGAAATTATTTTTCTACCAAATTTACGAAGGAACACAAGGTAAATCATCAATATATCAATTACGACATAGAAGACATTAGTGCTTTTGAAAGCATTCTTTCTAAACCCCCAATTCCCAGTGGTTTAAACGTAACAATTCCTTATAAAAAGGCTGTAATTCCCTATTTAGACGAACTTTCAGAAGAAGCAAAAAACATACAAGCGGTCAATACAATAGTTTGGGAAGCCTCAGGGAAAATTGTTGGCCATAATACTGACCATTATGGTTTTGAAAAAGCCTTAGTAGAAAAAATTAATTCCAAACCCAATAGAGCATTGATTCTTGGAACGGGTGGAGCCTCTGGGGCAATTAAGTTTGTTTTAGAAAAATTAGGTTGTGCTTTTCAATTTGTATCAAGAAATCCTAAAAAGGATCAACTCTCTTATGAACAATTAAAAAAAGATCTTATCAAAAGTATCGACTTAATTGTAAATACAACCCCAGTGGGAACTTACCCTAATACAGCAGTTTCCCCACCAATACCCTATGAATACTTAGACGACAGGCACTTTTTATTTGATTTGATCTATAACCCAGAAGAAACAAAGTTTTTAAAAGAGGGTAAAATTAGAGGAGCAAAAACATCTAATGGCTATCAAATGCTTGTTTATCAAGCAGAAAAATCATGGGAGCTTTGGAACAGATAGTGTAAATTTGGATCATTCTATTTTTAGAATTCAAAAAATTGTATATTATTTGTAGTAAGACTTAAACTACTCATGGAAGAGAATACTCTACAACCTGGTGCGGAGGAGCAGAAAAAGCCGCAAACAAAAAAAGCAGAGACTTCAGAAGAAAAAAAAGCAAAGGCAAAAAAGGCTACTTCTGTAAAGTCGAAAAAAGATGCAAAAAATACTACTGCTAAAAAGAAGGCTACAGGTGCGGAAACTCCTGAAGAAACTAAACCTTTAGAAGAAGTAAAGGCTAAGGAAAACTCAAAAGCTAAAGAGGAGGCCAAAAAAACAACTGCTAAAAAGAAAGCTACAAGTGCGCAAACTCCTGAAGAAACTAAACCTAAAGAGGAAGTAAAAGCTAGTAAAAAGGTCATAGCTAGAACAAAGGCTGATGAAAAAGCTGAAGATGAAGAAGCTCCTAAAGAAGAAACAAATGAAGTTGACTACAGCAAGCATAATATTGAAGAACTAATTGCCGCTTACACAAAACTTTCCACAGAGGAGGGCTGGTTAAAAAACCATAAAAGCCTCCAAAACATCAGTAATTTCTTTGAGGATAAGTTCAAAAAAGAGGTGGAAGTAGAGAAGAAAAAATTTATTGATGAAGGAGGTAACGAGATTGACTTCTTTTTTAAACCAGAATACAAAAAAAGATTTGATCAAATCTCCTTTGATCACCGCAAAAAAAGAAGGAATCATTTCAAAGATCAAGAAGCTGCACAAAAAATAAATTTAGAACGACGAAAAGCAATCATTGAAGAAATAAAAAATTTAATTGATTCCAATCAAATAAACTCCCAAACCTATAAAAGCTTTAGAACCCTTCAAGAAAGCTGGTACAATACTGGTCAAGTCCCACGCAGTGAAAGTCAAAACCTTTGGGAAACTTACAAGCATCATGTAGAACGTTTCTATGCCTTTCTTCATCTGGATCGAGAATTTAGAGAGCTAGATTACAAATACATTTCCGTCTTTAGCTGCTTGTTGAATTTTATTTCGAGTAGCATTTTCAACGAAATTCATTAAAAACTTATCTACTCGTAAAGGCTCTTGCCCTTTGGAAGCAACAAAATGATAATGCTCATAAAGCTCATCATTCTCGTCATTTATAATCTCTTCTTGGTTGCTCATTAAAATAAGTATTAATTTTCGCTATTGTAATTACGAGTTCCGTCACCTAATACCAAATCTATGGTAGAAGTTTTCATTAACTTATCCCCTTCTTTGAGAAGGTTTCCTTTATGCCTCATTTCTAAAACAGCATTTTCGGCTATATTTGGTTTATAGGTAATATCCCCTATTTTAAAACCTAAAGACCTTAAAGTAGGTTCTACTTGCCGTTGTGTTCTTCCTAGTAAATTAGGTATTTCAATTTTATTATAGCCAGAAGGATTTAAGGTAAGGTAAATCATTCTATTTTCTTTCACCAAACTACCAGGTTTAGGCACTTGCTCTATAACAGAATATTTAGGATAATCGGGATTATAATTAGCGGAGTCTAAAATATCTCTTCTTAAATCTACCTCTACTAATTTTTTATCTACAACATCCAAGGAAAGTTTAGA
>JALRDC010000114.1 GCA_023262245.1 Flavobacteriaceae bacterium | reverse complement strand
ACTCTTCTAAAAGGTATAATACCTTCTTTTGAGCGTTTTAGCGGATGCAAATATAAAACCCTTTTTTCTTCCTACAAGAAGTTTTGCAATGATTTTTTTATTTTTATTTATTTAATACCCTTCTCGCTGATTATCAACTCTATAACTTACTCGAAAAAGTTCCAAATTATGCCAAAGCGGATCTTCTACAGAACCAAACTACCAACTATTATGAGTTGCAGGAATCTAATGAGGGATAATGATGTTTCTTTTTATTAGATAAATACATCAAAAATCTAATATAGAATCATTCGTCATTATTTTATAAAATAAGCTGATCAAAAGAAGGATTCCTGTTCTATTGGGTTAGTTGATCAATTCTAATTTCGCTTCAAAAAGCTGCTCGAAATGTACTTTCAATTGCTCCTTTACTTCAGTAAATGAAATTTCCTTACCCAATTCTTTCGCTAAAGAGGTCACTGCTTTGCCCTGAATACCACAAGGAACAATATAATCGAAATATGATAAGTCAGTATTGACATTTAAGGCAAATCCATGCATGGTTACCCAACGGCTGGCTTTAACTCCCATAGCGCAAATTTTTCGTGCAAAAGGGGTTCCTACATCTAACCAAACTCCAGTCTCACCAGAACTACGTTCTGCTTTTAAACCGTAATTTTTTAAAGTCAAAATGATTACTTCCTCTAAAAAGCGCAGGTACTTATGTATGTCAGTAAAAAAATTGTCTAAATCTAAAATGGGATATCCAACTATTTGTCCTGGACCGTGAAAAGTGATGTCTCCACCCCGGTTGGTAGGATAATATGCTATCCCTTTAGCGCGCAATTGATTTTCATCAAGGAGCAGGTGTTCATTTTTTCCGCTTTTCCCCAAAGTGATGACTGGAGGATGTTCCACCCACAAAAGGTAATTTTCTGTTGGAGTTTGAACTTCTTCTTTTCTGTTGGTTCTTTTGCGTTTGACTATCCCTTCAAAATACGTTTCTTGAATTTGCAGCGCTTCTAAATACGGCTTTAAACCAAGTTCAATTAACCGGACTTTTTTGTTTTGAATCATCAACTTATAAATTTGGGGTCCAGCGCTCAGGATTATTTAAAATGACAAGAGCTGCAATAACTCCAGGAACCCATCCACAAAGGGTTAAAATAAACACAATCAAGACCGAACCACAGCCTTGATCTATTACGGCTAAGGGAGGAAAGAAAATCGAAAGTAAAACTCTAAAAAAACTCATGGATATAATTGTTTTGTAAAGATATAAAATTTGATTCCCTAAATTTTTTTAGTCTGCGTATCTTTGCATTAAATATAAATTTATGGCAAGGCTCTCCGAGCAAGAACTCATTCGTAGGGAAAAACTGGAAGGACTCAAGAAGTTAGGAATCAACCCCTATCCCGCTGCACAGTTTCAAGTAGACTTTTATGCTAAAGATCTCCCAGACAACTATCAGGAAGGTAAAAAAGTAATTCTTGCAGGGCGATTGATGTCTCGCAGAATCCAAGGAAGTGCCAGTTTTGCTGAATTGCTTGACAGCAGTGGTAGAATACAACTTTATTTTAATCGCGATGAGATTTGTCCCGGCGAAGATAAAAGTCACTACAATGAGGTTTACAAGAAATTATTAGACATAGGAGATGTAATTGGTCTGGAGGGCACACTTTTTACAACTCAAGTAGGACAACAAACAGTAAAAGTTTCAAACTTTACGGTTTTAAACAAATCCCTACGTCCCCTTCCCCTTCCCAAAACTGATGCAGAAGGAAATCAATACGATGCTTTTAACGATCCAGAATTGCGATACCGACAACGTTATGTTGATCTGATTGTTAACCCACAGGTAAAAAAGACTTTTTTGCAACGCTCAAAAATTACGACTACCATTCGAGACTTTTTAACCGAAAAAGGATATTTAGAAGTAGAAACGCCCATCTTACAACCCATCCCTGGAGGAGCAGCAGCAAGGCCTTTTGTTACCCATCACAATGCGCTAAATACTAAACTCTATTTGCGGATTGCCAATGAATTGTATTTAAAACGATTGATTGTAGGTGGCTTTGAAGGAGTTTTTGAATTCGCTAAAGACTTTAGAAACGAAGGTATGGACCGAACCCACAATCCGGAATTTACGGTAATGGAGTTATATGTAGCTTACAAAGATTACTTCTGGATGATGGAGACAACGGAAACTCTTCTAGAACGTATTGCCGTTGAAGTTCACAAAAAAACCCAGGTAGAAGTTGGGGATCATTTCATAGACTTTAAAGCACCCTACCCAAGAGTCCCCATATTAGAAGCCATTAAAACACATACGGGAATTGACATTTCTCAAATGGATGAAGAAGAGCTCAGAAAAACAGCTAAAAATCTTGGGATTGAAGTAGACGACACTATGGGTGAAGGAAAGCTTATTGACGAGATTTTTGGGGAAAAATGCGAGCATCATTACATCCAGCCCACCTTCATTACCGACTATCCAAAATCTATGAGTCCATTAACAAAAGAGCATCGTGACAATAAAAAATTGACTGAACGCTTTGAGCTTATGGTTAATGGAAAAGAGTTAGCGAATGCTTATTCTGAGTTGAATGACCCCATAGACCAACGTGAGCGTTTTGAGGCCCAACTGGCATTGAGCGAAAAGGGAGATGACGAAGCCATGTTTATCGATCAAGACTTTTTACGTGCCCTAGAATATGGGATGCCTCCCACTTCTGGGATTGGGATTGGAATTGATCGCTTGGTGATGCTGATGACCAATAATAGCTCCATACAAGAAGTTTTATTTTTTCCTCAAATGAAACCTGAACAGAAAACAATCCCTTTGTCTGAGGAAGAGAAAAGCGTGTTACAACTAATCAAACAAAATACCCCTGCCCTATTAAATGAAATCAAAGAAAGTGCTGGTTTGAGTAATAAAAAATGGGATACTGCTATTAAAGGTTTAGGACAGAAAAAAATTGTTCAAGTAGTCAAAAACGATGACGGATTATTTATCGAATTGTTAAATTAGTGACTCAAGATTAAACCTCTTTAGGGTTTAAACATCAAAAGGAAAACAAAACTTACAACCTATGAAAACAATGTACTTCCTTTTTGCTTTTGCCCTTTCGTTTCTTTGTGTGGCCCAGGCTCCAAAGCACAAGCAATTACTTACCCCAGAACAAAAGATCAACCTTCATGCAAAAAAACTACAACTGGCTTTAGATCTAGAGGATGGTCAAATGGCCTCTTTAAAAGAAGTCTTAAAAAAGCATCAGACGCAAAGACTAGAAAGGTCAGAAAAATTAGAAAATTCCAGCGATCTCAATTCTGAAAAGCGATACCAAATGCAAATGAATCGAATGGAAGCTCGTTTAGCTTTTCAAAAAGAAATGAAAACCGTTCTTAATGAAAATCAATATGGCCAATGGAAAAAAATGATGCACAAAAGACTTCAAGATCAGAGTTTAATGGCATCTAGAAAAGACAAAAAACCTCAGGAGTCCAAACACTTACGTTTACACAAAGATCACTAATAAAGTTTTAAAAGACTTGGATCTGGGTTCTAGGTTTTTTGAGCATACAATAAAAGCGCTCTTATTTAGGGCGCTTTCTTATTTAACATTAGGTTGAACGTGATTCTTCTCAAAAAAACTAGAGATTTGCTGCAACCTTTTCGAAAGCACCTATGGTTTTGTCAATATCTTCGTAGGATAAGGCATCATTTAAAAAATAGCTTTCAAATGCGCTAGGGGGTAAGTAAATTCCCTCATTTAACATTCCGTGGAAATAGGAATTGAAACGTGGGTTATTACCAAAGGCTGCAGTTTCAAAATCAACCACGGCATGTTCAGTAAAATGTAAAGAAATCATGGATCCTAAACGATTGATTTGAAAAGGTATATCACGCCCTTCAAGCACTTCCCTAAAACCTATTTCTATTCGCTCTGTCTTTGCTTCAAGTCGGTCGTAGATCTTTTGATCCCCGTTTAAAGCTTGGAGCATTGCCAATCCGGCAGCCATTGCTAGAGGATTTCCACTAAGTGTTCCCGCTTGATATACTGGTCCTTCTGGAGCTAAATGCTTCATAATACTTCTTTTTGCAGCAAACGCACCTACAGGCAATCCTCCTCCTATTACTTTACCAAAAGTAACTATGTCTGCGCGTATTCCTAAGAGCTCTTGCGCACCTCCTTTTGCCAAACGAAATCCTGTCATGACCTCATCAAAAATAAGCAAGCTTTGATGTTGATCACACAACGACCGCAACCCTTCTAGAAATCCTTCGGCTGGTGGAATACAGCCCATATTTCCTGCTACGGGTTCAATAATTATTGCAGCAATTTCATCTGGATATTCATGAAATAACGCTTTCACTTCCTCTAGTTTATTATAGGCTGCTAATAGGGTGTCTTTTGCTGTACCCGCTGTAACTCCGGGACTACTGGGACTACCAAAGGTCATGGCACCACTTCCTGCTTGAATAAGAAAAGCATCCGAATGGCCGTGATAACAGCCTTTGAACTTTATGATTTTTTCCCTTTTAGTGGCTCCGCGAGCTAGTCGAATGGCACTCATACAGGCTTCCGTTCCAGAATTTACAAAGCGAATTTTTTCCATATTGGGAACCATGTCAAGGGCAAGTGTTGCTATTTCAGTTTCCAGAGCTGTTGGCATCCCGAAGGAAGTCCCAAGTTCTGCTCTAGATTTTACTGCTTCAATTACTGGAGCGAAAGCGTGACCCAAAATCATGGGTCCCCAACTCGCTATGTAATCAATAAAAGAGTTTCCATCCGCATCATACAGATAGGCTCCTTTAGCCTTTTCGACAAAAATGGGAGTTCCTCCTACAGATTTGAAAGCCCTTACAGGAGAATTTACCCCTCCGGGGATGACTTCTTGAGCTGCTTTAAAGAGTTCACTACTTCTTTGGTATCTCATAGGGTTAGGGTTTTGAAGGAATTATTAATTCCTGTCCTAGATAAATTGTTTGGTCTTTTATTTTATTAAGCTGCACCAATCGCTCTAAAGAAACATTGTATTTTTTAGAAACCGAATAAAGTGTATCTCCTTTTGACACCACATGTATCTGAGAAGATTTTGGTATGCTCATATCTTTTAGTGCCACGTAGTTTTTCATTTTTTTATCGTCATAGCGTGTTAGATCAAATCGTTCGATTAAGCTGATAAGTTTATCAGGATATTTGGGATCGGTAGCATAACCTGCTTTTTTAAGTCCTTTGGCCCATGCTTTATAGTGACTTGTTCTGATATCAAATAGAAAGTCATAACGAGAGCGACTCTTTAAAAAGAGGGAATGATCTCTATAGGACGTTTCTGGATTTTTATACACTCGAAAACATTCCCCTTTTCTATCATCGTCGTGATAAATTCTTTTTCCCGTCCAACCGTTATGACATTTAATACCAAAGTGGTTGTTTGCCTCAGTTGCTAGTCTGCCGTATCCCATTCCAGATTCGAGTATTCCTTGAGCTAAAGTGATGCTCGCTGGGATTCCATAAGCTTGCATTTCTTTTCGTGCAATAGGACCAAACTTTTCGATATAAAGCTCAATTTTTTCTGAGTTTGTTAAGCTTTTTACAACAGGTTCTTCTTCTTGAGATGCAGTAACAACCTTTTGGTTTGGTTTCTCTTCATGATTGTTCTGAACAACAACTTTTCGAGTGCTTCCACAAGAATTAAAAAGAATTAGAAAGAGGCTTAGAATAAGTCCTTTGCATAGGTTAAAAGGGGTAAATTCTTTTTTTGAAGCTGAAGATTCATTCCGGCTATACCTTGTAATCCCCCAGTGTGAATAATTAAAATTCGCTTTCCCCATTTCCATTGTTGTGCCTTAACCAGATCAAAAATAGCAAAAAGCATCTTCCCTGTATAGATTGGATCTAATGGAATTTGGTATTGTTGATAAAATGCATTCATAAAATGGATTAATTCCAAATTTACTTTTGCGTATCCTCCAAAGGTATATTGGTTGTTTATTTCCCAATGATCTGATTTTGTATGGGAGCGGATTACTTTTTCTATATTCGGATTTTTTAAGGCGTTAAAGCCTATTACTTTTTGATGAGATTCCGCCGCTTGAATCAATCCGGTGAGCGTCCCTCCCGTTCCAACACTCGTACAGATGACATCAAAATCATGATCTTTTTCATTTAAAATTTCTGTACACCCCTTTATTGCTAGAGGTTCTGTTCCTCCTTCAGGAATTAATTTAAATCGCTGAAACTTGTTTAATATCTTTTGAATTTCAGCAGCCTTTTCCTTTTGTGCATAAGCGGCTCTTGAAACACAATACAATTGCATTCCCTGTTGTATGCAATAGGAAAGGGTGGGACTCTTGGAAATTTTATTTTTCCACTCTGCTCCTCTTACAATTCCAATTGTGGCTACTCCTAAAGCTTTTCCAGCACAGGCAGTTGCAGCAAGATGATTGGAAAAAGCACCCCCAAAAGTAATTACTAATGGTATCTTCTTTTGAAACACCTCTTGAAACACATATTTTAATTTTCGAAACTTATTTCCCGAAATCACAGGATGAATCAAATCTTCTCTTTTAATCACAATAGAATGTCCTTTGATAAGGTCAAGCGACTGATTTATACTACTTTTGGAAAAATCGAAAAATTGCATTGTCAAAAATAAGTAATAATGGGGCTAGGTTCTTTGCCTCCTTTAGAAGAAGGAGATTTTTATTTGACCCCAGAGGGTTATAAGGTATTTACAGAAAAATACCATCTTAAACGAGGATACTGTTGTCAAAGTAATTGTCGACATTGTCCCTATGATTTTAATCCAAAGCATTAATAAAAAAGATTTTCGGCATTATTTTTGATTCTGTGTAGCTACGGTATGGTTAAAACTTTTGATATGAAAAATACGGTTCTCCTTTTTATACTTATTCTTTTTACTAGTTGCTCTTCCATTAGAGTATACTCCGATTTTGACAGCGGGGTTGATTTTTCAGCCTATGAAACCTTTGCCTATTTTAAACCTGAGATAGATAAAGTAGATATTTCTGATTTAGACAAACGCCGTATTCTTAAAGCATTAGACACACAAATGAGTCTTAAAGGTCTTTCCAAATCTGAAACCCCTGATATCCTTATAGGATTTACCACTAAAGCAAAAGAACAAATTTATGTCAACAATTGGAATAACTTTGGCTGGGGCTGGGGCTTTAATCCTTGGTTTTGGGGAGGTGGTCCCGGGTTCAGTAATGTGACTACTAGAACCGAAGGCACTTTATATGTAAATATTATAGATGCTACAACCAAGCAACTCGTTTGGCAAGGAAAAGGTAAAGGTGGGATTAGTGAACATACCCGCAACAGAGATCAACGCATTGCAACTTTTGTTGAAGAAATCGTTCAAAATTATCCTCCTACCTTAGATTGAACTAAGAAAAACAAAGCTTTTCAGCAGCATTTAAGGCTTCTGGAATTCCCTCTGGACGTTTCCCTCCAGCGGTAGAAAAGAAGGCTTGTCCTCCACCCCCACCTTGAATGTATTGTCCAAGAGCTCTAATAATTTTTCCAGCATCTTTTCCTTCGTCAGAAACTAACGATTTAGAAAGATAACAACTCAATAACGGTTTGCCTGTTTTACGAGATCCTAAAACCAATATTGCTTTATCCAATTGATCTCCCAGTTCGAAGGAAAGATCTTTCATCCCCTGTGCATCTAAATCAACTTCTTTCGCAATAAATTGGATCCCAGATACCGTTTTCAATTCTTTTGACAATTCGTCAATCAATACTTTGGCTTTCAGTTTTGAAAGTGTTTGCAATTCTTTTTTAAGCGAACTGTTTTCGTCTTGTAAACTTTGGAGGGCTTTTAAAGGATCTTGAGCTTGCTTTAAAAGTTTATTTACATTTTCCAAAAGAGCTGTTTGTTCTTCAAAATACTTCTTTGCAGCATCTCCTGTAATGGCCTCAATTCTTCTGATTCCTGAGGCTACTGCACTCTCAGAAGTAATTTTAAAATGCCATATTTCAGAGGTATTCAAAACATGTGTTCCCCCACATAACTCAATGGATTGACCAAAACGAATGGTACGTACTTCCTCTCCGTATTTTTCACCAAAAAGAGCCATTGCTCCTTGTTTGATTGCTTCTTTATAAGGGGTTTTCCTGCCTTCTTCCAAGGGTAATTTTTCTTGAATTCTAGCATTTACAAATTGTTCAACTTCCTTGAGTTCATCTGCACTTACTTTTGAAAAATGAGAAAAATCAAAACGAAACATTCCCGAATGTACCATTGACCCTTTTTGCTCTACATGAGATCCCAATACAGAACGTAAGGCTTGATGCATTAAATGTGTTGCTGTGTGATTACAAGAAGAACGGAAGCGTTGTTTTGGATCCACAACTGCATTAAACGCTGAATCCAGTTTTTCAGGTAAATTTTTACAAAAATGGATGATTAAATTATTTTCCTTTTTGGTGTCCAATATATAGAAAACATCCCCATTGGGCGATTCTAAATATCCCTTATCTCCAACTTGTCCTCCCCCTTCAGGATAGAATGGAGTAGTATCAAAGACCAATTGATAAAATTCTCCATCTTTGGCAGTGGCCATTTTTCGATAGCGCGCAATCTTTACCTGGGTACTCAGGTGATCATATCCTACAAAAGATTCTGAATCTGATTCATTGAGGATTACCCAATCCCCTGCTTTTGAAGCAGCGGCAGCACGAGATCTTGATTTTTGAGCTTCCATTGCTTTATTAAATCCTTCTTGATCTATGCTGTAACCTCTTTCGTGTGCAATGAGTGCTGTTAAATCAAATGGAAAACCAAAAGTGTCGTAAAGTTCAAAAGCCTTCCCTCCTTCTACAAGCTTTCCTTTGGTTTCGTTAAGAATGGATTCTAAAAGCACAAGTCCTTGTTCAAGTGTTTTCAAGAAAGAGTTTTCTTCTTCTTTTATAACATTAAAAGCTAACTGCTGCTCTTTGACCAACTCGGGGAAAGCGGTTCCCATTTGTTGAGATAAGATTTTTACTAAAAGGTGGATAAAGGGCTCTTTTTGATTCAAAAAAGTAAACCCATACCGAATAGCCCTTCTGAGTATTCTTCTGATAACATAGCCTGCTCCTGTATTACTAGGAAGTTGCCCGTCAGCTATCGCAAAATAAACCGTCCGGAGATGGTCTGCTATAACGCGTAGGGCTCTGTCAGTTTTTTCTGACGCTCCATAGGAGGAATTGGTTAGTGTTTCAATCTCTCTGATGAGGGGAGTAAAAACATCGGTATCATAGTTGGAGGTTTTGTCTTGTAAAACCATACACAGGCGTTCAAACCCCATTCCAGTATCGATATGTTTATTGGGTAGTTTTTCCAAACTTCCATCTGCTTTACGATTAAATTCAATAAAGACTAAATTCCATACTTCAATGACTTGAGGATGGTCTTGATTGACCAATTCGGCTCCAGGGGTCTGTGCCTTTTCTTCTTCAGAGCGGATGTCAACATGTATTTCAGAACAAGGCCCACAAGGTCCTTGATCTCCCATCTCCCAAAAATTATCTTTTTTATTTCCCAACAAGATTCGATCTTCAGGAAGAATTTGTTTCCAATAGTTATAAGACTCATTGTCTTTAGATATATTCTCGTCTGGGGCACCTTCAAAAATGGTAACGTAAAGCTTATTAGGGTCAATTTTATAGACCGCTGTCAAAAGTTCCCATGCCCATTCGATTGCTTCTTTTTTAAAGTAATCTCCAAAGCTCCAATTTCCAAGCATTTCAAAAAAAGTATGGTGATACGTATCAATTCCTACTTCTTCAAGATCATTATGCTTTCCTGAAACACGAAGGCATTTCTGAGTATCTGCAATGCGTTTTGAGCTAGGTTCAGCATTTCCTAAAAAATACTCTTTAAACGGATTCATCCCTGCATTGGTAAACATCAGGGTTGGGTCGTCCTTTATTACCATAGGTGCTGAAGGAACGATTTGATGGGCTTTGGATGCAAAAAAATCTAAAAACTGTTGTCTAACTTCGGTGGACTTCATTCCATTTTCTCTTTAAAATAGTTGCTGCATCTTTCTTTGCAACAAACGTTAAAAACCAATCATTAGAGTCAAATTTTATATCTTTGACGCATTGATTTGTATTTGATACTGCAAAAGAAACGAAAATTTATAAAACTTTATGAGTAAAGTTAAATACTATTACGATCAAGAGACGCTTTCTTACCGTCCTATTACGGTCACTAATAAAAATCATATCTCTAATATTATCCTCTTTGTGCTCGCGTCTATTTTTTTCGGAGTAACCTCACTACTGATTTTGCTCAACTCCGATGTTTTGAATACCCCAGCTGAAATTGCACAAAAAAGAGCATTAAAAAATTACGAGCTACAATTTGACATACTCAACAAAAAACTGAGCCAATTAGAAGCAGTTGTTTCCAACATAGAAGATCGGGATAACAATTTATATCGGGTTTATTTTGAAGCAAGTTCGATTCCAGAAGAACAAAGAAGAGCAGGCTTTGGTGGAGTTAATCGATACAAAAACTTAGAGGGTTACGACAATTCCGACCTGATCATTAACACAGTAAAACGCTTGGATATTCTAACCAAACAGACGGTAGTTCAATCTCGATCCTTGGACGAAATAGAACATTTAGCAAAAAATAAAGCGGCTCTAATTGAAGCGATTCCAACCATTCAACCCATAAAAAATAAAGACTTAACTCGATTGGCATCTGGTTTTGGATATCGCATAGACCCTTTTACTAAAGTGAGAAAAAAACATTACGGTATGGATTTCACAGCTAAAAGAGGAACACCTATTTATGCGACTGGAAATGGCGTTGTAAAACGAGCTGATAACGGTTCTTCTGGCTATGGAAAACATATTCGCATTGATCATGGTTTTGGATATATTAGTTTGTATGCTCATCTTTCCAAATACAATGTTCGAAGAGGACAAAAAGTAAAAAGGGGAGATGTGATTGGTTATGTTGGTAATACTGGTAGATCCGTTGGTCCACACTTACATTACGAAATCATAAAAGACAATAAAAAAATTAATCCTTTGAACTTCTATTATGGCAATCTTTCTCCAAAAGAATTTGAAGCTTTATTGACGCAGTCAAAACAAGAGAATCAATCCATGGATTAAGATGCATGTAAACCTTCCTGAAAAACGATATTATTCCATTGGTGAGGTTGCAAAAGCTTTCAACGTAAAACCTTCATTACTCCGCTTTTGGGAAAAAGAATTCAAAGAAATTCAGCCTAAGAAAAAACAAAGTGGTACCCGAAAATACACTCCGGAAAACGTCCTTACCATCCAGTTTATCTACCATCTTGTTAAGGAAAAAGGCTTGACCCTTCAGGGTGCCAAAAAACAGCTGCAACTCAAGACTCTGGATAGTTCCAATCAAGTGATCCTTTCCAAATTAGAAAAGATTAAGGCTTCGTTAGAACAACTGAAAGAAAATCTTTAGGTCGCTTACTTTTTTCTGAAAAATATCTGTATCGGAATCCCTTTAAAATCAAATTCTTCTCTGAGTTTATTTTCTAAAAATCTGCGATAGGGATCCTTTACGTACTGAGGTAGGTTACAGAAAAATGCAAATTGAGGATGCGGCGTAGGTAGCTGTGTGCAAAATTTAATTTTCACATATTTTCCCTTGTAGGAGGGAGGCGGGTTTTTTTCAATAATGGGCAACATTACATTGTTAAAGGCTTTTGTGGAAATTCTTCGTGAACGATTTTTATAAACGTCTACCGCCGTTTCTACCGCTTTGTAAATACGTTGTTTGGTTAGGGAAGAAATAAATAAAATAGGTACATCAGTAAAAGGTGCTATCTCCTTTTGAATTTGATTTGCATATTTTTTTGATGCTAGAGTATCTTTTTCTAACAAGTCCCATTTATTAACTAAAATGACAATTCCTTTATTATTGCGATGAGCCAGCCAAAAGATATTTTGAACCTGTCCGTCAAAACCTCGAGTTCCGTCCACTACTAAAAGACAAACATCAGAATACTCTATAGCACGTACAGAACGCATGACAGAATAAAACTCTATGTCTTCCTTGACTTTAGCTTTTCTTCTTATTCCTGCAGTATCTACAAGATTAAAATCAAACCCAAATCGATTGTATTGAGTGTCAATGCTATCTCGAGTTGTTCCCGCAATGTCCGTAACGATATAACGCTCCTCCCCAATCAAAGCATTGATAAAGGATGATTTTCCCGCATTAGGTCTTCCAACTACTGCAAAGCGAGGCAAGGAAGTTTCATTTTCTTGTACTTCAGGTAACTCCTTAATTAAATCATCTAAAAGTTCTCCTGTACCACTCCCACTCACACTTGAAATGGAGTAAAACTTTTTAATTCCGAGAGCGTAAAATTCTGGTGTATCCTGTATTCGAAGGGCATTATCAACTTTATTTACAGCTAAAAAGATAGGTTTATGAGATCTTCGTAATAAAGTTGCAATGGTTTGATCCATACCTGTGACTCCGTCAGCAACATCAACCATGAAAATAATTGCATCGGCTTCTTCTATAGCTAAATTTACTTGTTTATCAATCTCTTTTTGAAAAACATCATCGCTCCCTTCTACATAACCCCCTGTATCAATCAAGGTAAATGTTTTACCATTCCAGTCTGACTTTCCGTAGTGGCGATCTCGTGTAACACCACTAATGGAATCCACGATTGCCTCGCGTTTTTGAATCATACGATTAAAAAAAGTAGATTTCCCGACATTTGGGCGTCCTACTATGGCTACAATACTGCTCATTGTTATGATTTGATTGCAAAAATAGGTCTTTTTTATCGGCTGTTTTGATTCTACGTTTTCTTCTTTTTTTAGTGCTGCTAGAAAATCCACACAATGATCTTGTAGATACACTCTTAATGACACTAGTTGTAACTTAAATTTCTGTTTTAGAATTTAAGCCCTGCCTTGCTAAAGACAGTTAAATTAGTTACATTTGCCTTTCAAATCGCGAGGTAGAGCAGTGGTAGCTCGTCGGGCTCATAACCCGAAGGTCGCAGGTTCGAGTCCTGCCCTCGCTACTTTTAAAATTCGCAACTAAATCGGATACATGACGTTGCGAATTTTTTTTATCGCCTTTTGGTTACAAATGCTCT
>JALRDC010000152.1 GCA_023262245.1 Flavobacteriaceae bacterium | reverse complement strand
CATTTTATTGGAGTCGTTTTTTCGATCACTTTAATCGCCGTTATTGAGTCCCTATTGAGTATTAAAGCTGTTGATAAATTAGACCCTAAGAAAAGGAGGTCTAATGTAAATAAAGACCTCAGAGCATTAGGCCTGGCGAGTATTGTTAGTGGCTTTTTAGGAGGATTAAATGTAGTAACAGTCATTGCCCGAAGTTCTGTAAACGCAAACAATGGCGGTACCAACCGATCTGCCAACTTTTTTCACGCAGCCTTTTTAGTTGTATTTGTGCTCTTGTTAGGGAAACAAATCCAAATGATCCCTCTCACCTCTCTTGCCGCAATTTTAGTTTATACGGGTTACAAACTCGCTACACCAGAAAACTTGCTCCGAATCTATAAAATTGGTCCAGAACAAGCACTCATCTTTTTGGTTACTCTGGTTACCACCTTAATGACCAGTCTTATTACAGGAATCGCCGTTGGTATTTTGTTTACTTTTCTCACGCACCTATTCTTAAGCAAAAACCTATTGATGTTTACCATGAACATCTTCAAGCCGAATGTGCTCATGTACCAAGAAGAGCAAAGTGGCAATTACTATGTCAGTGTAAAAAATTTCTGTAGCTTTTTAAACTTTTATCGTCTAAAAAAGAAGTTAGATCAAATTCCCGAAAGCGAACATGCTATTGTTGATTTTTCCCTTTGCGACTTTGTTGATCATACTGTAATGGAAGGGCTTAACGAATACCAACGCTCTTTTGCTCGTAAAGAAGGGGTTTTTGAAACCATCGGTCTTGACATTCATGCTTCGGAGACAGACCACCCTTTTTCGGTTAGGAAAAGTTTACCTATTAATGCGCTGGTTGGTATTCAAAACGCATTAACGAATAGACAAAACAACCTTAAATCCTTGGCAAATCAATTGAATTGGGAATACCTTCCTAAAATTGACAGTAATCCTAGAGGACTAAATCGCTTTTTATTTTTTGAGTCTAAAGTGATTAACTACAGTGTTAACAAACTGAATAATAAAAAAGAAAGCTACAGCATATTCGACCTTTCTTTTTCTGAAGGTGCTTTTATAACAAAAGAGGATTTAAAAGCTACTTTTTTACTATTTGAAAGCCCTGTTGAGCTTCCGGTGTTTGTTCTAGACAAAGAAGACCTTCGTACTACCCTCTATCAATTGGCTGGTTTTGATGATATTAACTTTGATAAATACCCTGATTTTTCTAAACGCTTCCACTTAAGTGGAAACGATAGACCTGCCATACGAAAAGTTTTTACTCCAAATTTGATTTTCTTTTTCGAAAGCCATCCCTTTTTTCACATAGAGTCTAACGGAAATCACTTGCTATTAAAAGGAAAAGATCGTCTTTCCAGTATACAAGAGATTAAGTTAATGCTGAGTTTTGCAGAAGATCTAAATGCCTTACTACGAAAAGAGATACAGCCCAAAGGCTAATCAATTGTTTTTGTAACTTGGTTCCAAAATACCCCACAACGATGAAACAGCTTTTTTCTTTATTCCTTGCGTTTTGTTCAATTGCTCTCCATGCACAACAAACCATCGGCGAACTTGAATTTTTAGACCCTAAAATGGAACAAATCATCTCTAAAGACGCAAAAATTGAAGTCTTAGCAGAAGGTTTTCGCTGGTCTGAAGGCCCGCTATGGGTCCCAAAACTTAATGGACTTCTCTTTTCTGACGTACCAAATAATAAAGTGTATCTGTGGAAAGAGGACCAAGGTCTAACCCTTTTCCTAGATCCCAGTGGCATGACACAACATGCGCCTCATAATTCGAATGCAGGAGCAAATGGAATGCGCTTAGATTTCGAAGGGAATTTAATATTGTGTCAACACGGTGATCGTGCCGTTGCCCGGTTGTCTAGCTGGGAATTTGAAAGCCCACAATACGACGTTCTTGTTGATCATTTCAATGGAAAATGGCTTAACAGCCCCAATGATTTAGTCTTTGATAAAAAAGGAACCTTGTATTTTACAGACCCTCCTTATGGTTTAAAGGAACTAGACAAGGATCCATTAAAAGAACTTCCTTTTAATGGGGTCTTTAAATGGAGCCCAAAGGACGGCATCCAATTGCTCTCCAAAAGCATGAATCGCCCCAATGGCATCCTACTTTCTAAAGACGAAAGAACCGTTTACGTAGGAAATTCTGATCCAAATAAAAATATCATTGTCGCCTTTGATCTGGTTAAGGGTCGTTTTAAGAATGAGCGTGTCTTTTTTGATGGAACTGCTCTAGGTAAAAAAAGACCCGGTAATTTTGACGGTCTTCGTATGCATTCCTCTGGAATTATCTTTTCTACAGGACCGGGCGGGGTATTATTAATCGATTCTGATGGGACTCATCTAGGAACAATCCTCCCTGGAAAGCTTACGGCCAACTGTGAATTTGATGCAGACGAAGGCTATCTCTATCTTACATCGGCAGACGTTCTTGCTAGAATTAAGCTTAAATAAATGCAACTCTATACCATACATGCGGGAAATTTTAAATTAGACGGAGGCGCAATGTTTGGTGTTGTTCCAAAGGTCCTTTGGGAGCGAACAAATCCTTCAGATCAAAACAATCAAATTGAAATGGCAAGCCGTTGCCTATTAATTGAGTCTGAAAACCGTCTCATCCTGATTGATACTGGTATGGGGAACAAACAAGACGAAAAGTTTTTTGGCCATTACAGTCTTTGGGGAACCCACAACCTTGATCATTCACTTAAAAAAGTAGGATTTCATAGAGACGACATTACCGATGTTTTTTTAACTCATCTTCACTTCGATCATTGTGGAGGAGCCATTAGAAAATCCAAAACGAAGGTCTTGGAGCCCGCTTTTAAAAACGCATCCTTTTGGGTTCATAAATCGCACTGGGAATGGGCTATTGACCCAAATCCAAGAGAGAGAGCCTCTTTTTTAAAAGAAAATATTTTGCCCTTACAAGAAAGTGGTCAGCTTAAATTTATTGAAGGGAATGGGCCATTGCTTGAAAACACTCCCTTTCCCTTTTCCATTTTGCTTGTCAATGGCCATACTGAAAAACAAATGCTTCCCGTGATAAACTATAAGGGAGAACATCTCGTTTTTGCTGCAGACCTGATTCCAACAGTGGGTCATTTGCCCATTCCCTATATTATGGGATATGATACGCGTCCCCTGTTAACACTTCAAGAAAAAACAATTTTTCTCGAAAAGGCCGTCCAAAAAAACTACCTCTTGTTTATGGAACACGATCCTTATCATGAGTTGGTGTCCTTACAAATGACAGAAAAAGGTGTGCGAATGAAAGCACATTACAATTTGGATTCTTACTTTAGCAAATAATAAATGGATCCTTTACTGATCTTGACTAAATGATTATGAAAAATACGTTTACCTCCCTACTTTTTTTATTTTGCTCCCTCTCACTAACAGCGCAATATTGGCAGCAGGCTGTGGATTATACGATGAGCGTCTCTTTAGACCCCGATACTGCAAATTATTCAGGCACGCAAAAGCTTGTTTATACCAATAACTCTCCTGAGACTTTACACAAAGTTTTTTATCACTTATATTTTAACGCCTTTAAACCAGGAAGTGAAATGGCTGTACAGCTTAAAAACTCTCCGGATAGAAACACCCGTTTTAGTGTTGATCTTGACTCCTTAAGCATCCAATCACAGGGAGCCTTAAGGGTCTCCAATCTAACTCAAGATGGTGTAATGGTGAAAACCATAGACGCCGAAACCATTTTAGAGGTTACTTTAAATAAACCAATTCCTCCCGGTGGCTCTTCAACATTTGAAATGAATTTTGAGGGGCATGTTCCTGATGTCATTCGTAGAGCCGGAAAAAACTCTAAAGAAGGGGTTGCTTTTTCCATGGCACAGTGGTATCCTAAGATGGCGGAATATGATCTAGAAGGTTGGAATACAGACCCTTATATAGGGCGGGAATTTCATGGTGTTTGGGGTAACTTTGATGTGAAAATTACTTTGGATAAAGACTTTATGGTTGCTGCAAGTGGCTACCTACAAAACGCAAATGAGATTGGTAAGGGCTATTCCGATCGCAAAAGACCTAAAACGAAAAACGGAAAAATTACTTGGCGTTTTATTGCGCCTCAAGTCCATGATTTTACTTGGGCCGCAGATCCGGAATACATCCATGATACATATCCTGGTCCAAATAATGTTACGCTGCATTTCTTTTATAAGAACGATCCCGAAATCATCGAAAATTGGAAAAAGCTCCAACCCCATACGGCAGAAATGATGACGTATTACAACGAAAAAATTGGTCCCTACCCTTATGATCAATACTCCGTTGTTCAGGGGGGTGACGGAGGTATGGAATACGCCATGCTCACATTAATTACGGGGGGACGGAATTACAATTCTCTCTTTGGTGTTACAGCGCATGAGCTTGCTCACTCGTGGTTTCAGCATGTTTTAGCAACAAACGAAACAAAACACGAATGGATGGACGAAGGGTTTACTTCTTTCATCTCTGATTTAGCAGAAAATGAACTATTAGATCAACAAAAGGATTTCCCTCTTGAGGGATCGTATCTTCGTTATTTTCGCCTTGCTTCTTCGGGGGGTGAAATGCCTCAGAGCACCAATGCAAACCGTTATTACCACAATTATGCTTATGAGCGGACCGCCTATAGTAAAGGGGCGGTTTTCCTAGGTCAATTGGGATACTTAATTGGTTATGAAAAACTATTTGAGGTGCTGCAGACTTATTATGCTGATTGGCAATTCAAACACCCACAACCCAATGATTTTAGAAGAATTGCTGAGCGTGTTTCAGGAATACAACTCCAGTGGTATCTAACAGATTGGACCCAAACAACCAATAAAATAGATTATGCCATCACAGGTGTTGAAGGTTTGGACGACAAGACCCTCATTAAAATAGAAAGAAAGGAGTTGATGCCCATGCCTTTAGAAATTTTGATCTTACTTAAAAATGGCGAAAGCGAACTTCATTACATCCCTATTTCTCTTATGCGTGGAGAAAAGGAAAATCCCTATCCTATGAACTGGAAGGTCCATCGGGATTGGTCCTGGGCACACCTAAATTATACGCTGGAGATCGACCGGTCAAAAGATACCATCGAAACCATTATTATTGACCCGAGCAGTTTAATGGCCGACATAGACAAGAGCAACAACTATTATGTCGCTGAAGAAAAATGAAATTTCATTAATACGGTTAAGAGGCAAGTCCCGAATCGATCTGCTTTTTGAACATGGAACGGTTTATCGAACTTCAACGCTAATGTTGAGGGTTCTTAAAGAGGAAAAGGGAAATTCAATGGCGGTGAGTGTATCGGTTCCCAAAAAAAATTTCAGCAAGGCCGTTCACAGAAACCGAATCAAGAGGCAATTAAGAGTTGCCTTAAAATCTTTAGAAGCGCCGCTTTCTTTTTCTGGTATTTGCATGCTTCTATATACTGGAAAAGAGCTTCCAAAAACGTTGTTTTTAATTGAAGAAACCCGCAGTGTTTTTCAGAAAACCTTTTCTTAGGTCTTCTTTTTAATCATTGCGATATGGGGAATTCCGTCTTCTAAATAAGGCGTCCCTTCTTTTTTAAATCCGTGTTGATTGTAAAAATTCTCCAAATGTGACTGTGCGGAAATCTTGATTGCTTCGCCTGGATATAAATCGGCAATACATTTAATAGAGAAACGGACAATTTCATGTCCTATTGATTTGCCCCTGAACTCCTCCAACACCGCAATTCTGCCAATAGAAACAGAATCTATATAAGAAGTTCCTTTTCTCAAAACTCTAGCATAAGCAACAAGCTTGCCTTCAATATTTCCCAAAACATGATGAGCATCAAGATCTTTTCCGTCAATATCTTGATATACACAATCTTGTTCTACCACAAAAATCGCTGCTCTAAGAGCATACACGGCATGTATCTCCTCTCGATTGAGTTCGTTGAATTTTTTTAATGCAAAAAGGGGCATCAATTACAGGGGATTTTGTCTATGCGCCCTTGGTGTCTTCCTCCTTCAAAATTTGTGTTTAAAAACGTTTCTACCATTCCCAAGGCTTGAGGTATTGAAAGAAATCTGGCAGGTAAACTGATAATATTTGCATTGTTATGGAGGCGGGCTAAGGAAACCATTTCATTGTTCCAACAAAGGGCTGCTCTAATTTTTTGATGTTTGTTTGCTGTCATTGCTGCGCCGTTTCCGCTTCCACAAATTATTATTCCTAAATCTGCACGTCCTTCGGATACATCTTTTGCTACTGGATGAATGAAATCGGGATAGTCCACACTGTTTGTGTTGTCTGTTCCGTGATTGATGTGTTCGTGACCTTGTTCTTTTAAGTAAGCAACAATGGCATTTTTATAATCCGGTCCTGCGTGGTCATTTCCTATACTTATCTTCATTTTGTTGGTTTTTTATAAAAGTAAAAAAAAGCCGCTTTTATCCACAAAACACATTTTTCTTTATTCATTTTTTGTTGACAAGATTTAATAATAAAGTTGATGCTGTTGTAAAAAAATATACAGTATACTTTTTTGCTTTTGAGGCGCAAAAATTCTTTCCTTTTTTTTCTTCAGCTAACCAAAAAAAATTGTCGCTTTGTCAACAATATTTTTATAAAAAAAGAACCCTTTTTATATTCATTCATCATTATCAACGCAGGGTTTATAACTCAATAAAATATTGATAGTCAATAGAAAGAATTGTTATTAGTACTTTATAAATAGTTAATATTTCTTTCTTTTTCTAAAATGAAACAACTCGCTTCCTTTTTTTTCTTCTTTATGAACACCTCATATACATCATCATTATTTATAAAATTTAAATAAAAAACTTATTTAATAATGTTAGTAATGTTAACAAGAATAGGCAATGTGATTATTGTACCTTTGTTAGGAATCTATTTTTATTCATGTCAAAAAAGAAAAAAGAATTTAAACGTTTAGAAAATAAAGTCCTCACCTTATTTAAGAAGCAGCCTACCAAACTAATGAACTATAAACAAATTGCTTCCCAATTAGAAATTAAAGATACTCAAGGCAGGAATAATATAATAAGAGCACTAAATCAACTTCTCAGTCAGAAGCAACTTAAAAGCATTCAAAGAGGTAGTTATCAATTAAACAGTGCGAAGCGAGAACTTTACGAAGCCCAATTGACTATTTTACCAACAGGGAAAGGCGCGGTACTCATTGAAACACATGAAGAAGAATTACTCATACCAAAAAAATATCTAAACAAAGGATTACACCAAGACGTTGTTCTTGTAAGTGTTCATAGAAAAGATAAAAGATTTGAGGCTCATGTAGAACAAATAGTTGAAAGAAGTAAAAGAGAGTATGTAGGTGTTTTTGAAAGACAAAAAGATTTTGGTTTTGTCTTATGCAGAAAAGGAAACATGTACACAGATCTTTTTATAGAGCGCACAGAACTAGGAGACTTTAAAGACGGGGAAAAAGTTGTAGTAGTATTCAAAGATTGGGAAGAAGGAAGAGAGGCACCTAACGGAAAAATAGTTAAGAGCTTGGGTGTACCAGGAGCCTCAGAAACAGAAATTCATTCCATCTTACACGAATACGGACTTCCATACGAATTCCCACAAAATATTGAAAATGCAGCAGAGAAGCTGAGTAAAAAAATAGATCCTTCAGAAATAAAAAAAAGACGTGATTTTAGAGAAGTACTTACTTTTACTATAGATCCAATAAGTGCTAAAGATTTTGATGATGCGTTATCCTATCAGAAATTGGAAAATGGAACTATAGAAGTGGGCATCCATATCGCAGACGTATCACATTATGTCGAACCAAACAGTCCTTTAGATCAAGAAGCTTATGAACGGGCAACATCAGTTTACCTTGTTGACCGTGTGGTTCCTATGCTACCTGAAGTGTTGTCTAATGGTCTTTGTTCTTTAAGACCGAATGAAGACAAATATACGTTCTCTGCAGTTTTTGTCTTAAATGAGAAAGCAGAAGTGATTAAGGAATGGTTTGGAAAAACCATCATTCATTCAGATCAACGATTTTCTTATGAAGAAGTACAATACTTGCTAGAAAATAAAACAAAAAAAATAGATAGCAGAACCTCTTTAAACGGAACGTCTTATGATGTTACAGACGCTATATATGAAGCCATTGTTACCTTAAATAAACAGGCTAAATTTTTAAGACGCCGACGAATGAAAATGGGTGCCATTTCTTTTGATCGTGTTGAGGTAAATTTCAATTTAGATGAAGAAAATAAACCAGAAACAGTCTTTTTCAAAACATCTAAAGACGCAAATAAACTGATTGAAGAATTCATGCTATTAGCGAATAAACGCGTTGCTATGTTTATAGGAAAACAACGACCGCCCTTCAACTTTGTTTACCGGGTTCATGACGATCCAGATGAACAAAAATTATTTAACCTAAAACAAACTATTGCAAATTTTGGATATTCTTTCAATCCAAAAGGAAAAAATGTAAGTAAAGAAATAAATAAGCTATTATTGGATTGCCAAGGGACAAGGGAACAGAATCTTATTGATACATTGACACTTAGAAGCATGTCAAAAGCGGAGTATACAACAGAAAATATTGGACACTACGGTTTGGCTTTCTCTCATTATACTCATTTTACATCACCAATACGTCGTTATCCCGATGTAATGGTTCATCGGTTACTTCAATCATTTTTAGAAAAAAAGAAAAGTATGGAAGCCGACCTACTGGAAGAAGCATGTAAACACGCTTCCCAAAGAGAACAACTTGCAACAAAAGCGGAACGCGATTCTATAAAATACATGCAAATGATTTTCATGGAAGATAAAGTAGGACAGGAATTTAACGGTGTTATTTCTGGTGTAACAGATCGGGGTATGTATGTAGAGATTATAGAGAACAAATGCGAAGGAATGATTCGTTTAGTTGATTTAAAGCATGATTATTTTCATTTTGACATGGACAATCATTCCATAATTGGGGAACGAACGAAAAAAGTTTATCAATTAGGAGACCCTATAAGAATCAAGGTTAAGAAAGTAAATGTTGTAAGAAGATTTTTAGATTTTATTCCGGTAGAATAATGCATATATTTTTATGATGAAAAGAACGCTATTACCTCTCTTTTATACTGCTTGTTTTGTGTTCATGCAAGTACAGTCACAGGACAATGAAAAAAAGACTTTAACAATGAGCCCCTTTCAGGGGTTAAAAATCTATTCAAATTTAGATGTTCGTTTGATAGCCTCTGATGTAAATAAAGCAATCGCTTATGGGGAAAACTCAGATTTTGTAATTCTTTCACTAAAAGAAGATATTCTCAAAATACGTATATCTGGTGGGAGTCTTCTTACTCCAGGAAAAACAAGAATAGATCTGTATCATAGTAAACCATTGAATGAAATAAGGATTTATCAGGGCAGTAATTTAACATCACTTGTTCCGATAGAACAGACAAGCCTCACTATTGAAGCTAAGACAGGGGCCGTAATAGACCTGGAGGTTTACGGCAAAAGACTAGACACAAAAGCAACTCTTGGTGGGAGAATTCACCTTAAAGGAGCGGTTAGCAATCACGAATTACAAATTGGAAGCAGTGGTATTTGTGAAGCAGACCAATTAATCACAGAACAAACGAAAGCATCGAGCAAGGCAGGAGCATATGCCTATATTCATGCCAAAGAATTAATTGATGCGGAACTTTATGGCGGAACCTTTCGTGTATTTGGTAATCCAAAGAAACAGATAACGCAAGAACTTTTGGGCGGAAGGATAATCTTGGAAAAATAAAGAGGCATCGAGCGGATTCGAACCGCTGTACAAGCTTTTGCAGAGCTCTGCCTAGCCACTCGGCCACGATGCCATGCCGCAAAAATACTAATATTAATCCAAACCTAAAGCAGATCTTTTCAGTTCTCTTTTAACCGCAACCTCCTCAACATTACCTCCTATAGGGGGGTTCTTTTTGGCAACCTTAACTTTGGCTTTATTTACGGAGGGATACTCATTTAATATTCTTCTAATGATACGATCAGCAACATGCTCTAAAAGCTTGGCTCTTTGTTCCATTTCCGTTTTTACAATGGCATGTAATGCCACATAGTCAACAGTGTCCTTAAGTTCGTCTGTTTTTGAAGAAAGGTCCAAGTCCGTATCTACGACAATATTGATTACGTAATCACTTCCTATTTTCTCTTCTTCATCCATGCAACCATGAAAGGCATAGAGGCGAATATTTTTCAAGTAAATCTTTCCCATAACTGTTGCAAATATAAAGACAGTTTTGTTCTTTCCTTTCAAAGAAAGCATTCATTATCTTTGCACCAAATAAAAAAAAGAATGGAGCGATCGCTGCACTTTATCGAACACCTCATAGAAGAAGACCTGAGTTTAAATTACACCAAAGACCAGCTTCGTTTCCGCTTTCCACCAGAGCCCAATGGTTTTTTGCATATTGGTCATGTAAAAGCAATTTGTTTAAATTTCAACCTTGGTGAGCGCTATAAGGCACCAGTAAACCTTCGTTTTGATGATACCAATCCTGCGAAAGAAGAGCAACAATTTGTAGATGCTATAAAAGAGAACATTCAGTGGCTTGGTTATCAATGGGATTCGGAATGTTACGCATCAGATTATTTTGACCAGCTTTATCAATGGGCAATAAAATTAATTGAAGATGGAAAAGCATTTGTGGATTCTCAAAGCTCAGAGGAAATAGCAATTCAAAAAGGAACCCCAACAGAACCAGGGATTAACAGCCCTTATAGAGATCGTTCCGTGAAAGAAAATTTAGCGCTCTTTGATGAGATGAAAAACGGGAAATGTAAAGAAGGGGCACATGTTCTTCGTGCAAAAATTGATATGGCTGCATCCAATATGTTGATGCGCGATCCGGTAATGTATCGAGTGATGTTTAAACACCACCACAGAACTGGAGACGCCTGGTGCATCTATCCTATGTATGATTGGACGCATGGGCAGTCTGATTATATCGAACAAATCTCCCACTCCCTCTGTTCACTTGAATTTAAACCACACCGAGATCTTTATGACTGGTTTTTAGACGCATTAAACCCTATAGAAAAGCTGAGGCCCAAGCAAAGAGAATTTGCGAGAATGAACCTCTCTTATACAGTGACAAGCAAGCGCAAGCTCTCAGAATTAATTCTAGAGGGTTTTGTGAACGGATGGGACGATCCTAGAATGCCCACCATAGCAGGCTTAAGAAGACGCGGCTATTCTCCTAAAGCCCTACGAAATTTTGTTGATGCTGCAGGTGTTGCGAAACGCGAAAATATCATAGACATGTCTC
The DNA here is from genome assembly GCA_023262245.1 of Flavobacteriaceae bacterium. GTDB lineage: Bacteria > Bacteroidota > Bacteroidia > Flavobacteriales > Flavobacteriaceae > MS024-2A. Next base: position 19,852 of record JALRDC010000152.1, on the reverse strand, counting down.
TTTTAGAGCATTCGGTTCGAGAAGACCTCAACACCTCTGCACCCCGGGTTATGGGAGTGCTTGATCCTATAAAACTGACCATTACAAATTATCCCGACAATCAAACAGAAATGCTTGAAGGGGAAATCAACCCGGAACAACCCGAGCTAGGTAAAAGAACCTTTCCTTTTTCAAAGCATCTGTACATTGAAAGAGAAGACTTCAAGGAAAGCGCAAATCGAAAATATTTTCGTTTGACACTAGATAAAGAGGTGCGTTTAAAGAATGCGTATATCATTAAAGGAGAATCTGTCATAAAAAATGAAGAAGGAAGCATTATAGAAATCCTTTGTACGTATGACCCTGAGAGCAAGAGCGGAAGCGGTACCGAAGCAAGTCAAAGAAAGGTAAAAGGCACCCTGCATTGGGTTACTCAAAAAGAGAGTTTAGAAGTACAAGTGCGTTTATACGATCGGTTGTTTAATGTACCTGCCCCCGATCAAGACAAAGAACGAGATTTTAAAAGTTTTATAAACAAGGACTCTTTAAAAGTCATAACCGCCTATGTGGAACCAGGTTTAGCAAACGCATCCCCAGGAGAACAGTTTCAATTCCAACGGCTGGGCTATTTTGTCTTAGATCCAGACAGCACTCCCTCAAAAATGGTTTTTAATAAAACCGTTGGTTTACGAGACACTTGGTCAAAGCAAATAATTGATTCTTAAGAATTGGTTCCTTTTTTCTTGTTCGTTTGATTCTTCATCGCTTCGCCAATTTGATTACTCGCAGTAAAAGAAGCGACCATATCATTAAGCATTTCACTACCGGCTTGGGGAGAATTAGGTAAAAGGATTAAGTTGGTATTCGTCTCTCCACCTATAGCTTGCAGCGTGTCGTAATGTTGAGTAACAACAATCAAAGCAGAGGCTTCCTGAGAGTTAATGCCTACTTTATTTAAAACATCTACAGACTCTTCTAATCCACGAGCGATTTCCCTTCTCTGATCGGCAATCCCTTGTCCTTGGAGACGTTTACTCTCAGCTTCAGCTTTTGCCTTCTCAACAATTAAAATTCGTTCTGCATCCCCTTCGTATTGTGCAGCAACTTTTTTGCGTTCTGCAGCATTAATCCTGTTCATTGCTGCTTTGACCTCCATATCAGGGTCAATGTCAGTTACTAATGCTTTGATAATATCATAGCCGTAGTTAATCATGGCATCGTTTAGCTCTCCTTTTACAGCATTGGCTATTTCATCTTTCTTTTCGAAAACATCATCCAGTTTCATTTTTGGAACTACAGCACGGACAACATCAAAGACATAAGAGGTAATTTGATCTTGAGGATAGTCTAATTTGTAGAAAGCATCGTAAACTTTTTCACGAACAGCCATGTACTGAACAGATACCTTGAGCTTAACAAAGACATCGTCTTTCGTTTTTGTCTCAACAATCACATCAAGCTGCAAAATTCTTAAACTTACTCTTCCTGCAATTCGGTCAATAAGTGGAATTTTAAAATGTAGGCCCGATTGACGAATGGACAAAAAACGTCCAAAACGCTCAACAATGGCTGCGGTTTGCTGTTTTACAACAAAAAGCCCTGAAATTAAAATCAAGACAATTAGGCCGATAAATAAATAGGTAATGATATTCATGGTAAATAAGGTGTTAATTAAGGTGATTTAAAAAGTCTTTAACTCTTTTTAAAGATACATTTTTTCCTAGAAGAGCACAAATTTCGAAGAGATCTGGACCGGTGAGACGACCCACAAGACTCAGCCTAAAGGATTGCATAACAATACCTAGAGGAATCTCTTTTTCTTTTGCCCAAGAAAACAACTCCTCTTTGATACTTTTTCCCGAATCATTTTTTTCAAGCAGCGCGATAATTTTTTTTAATGCAGTTACGGTTTTTTCCCCTCTTATTTTTAGGAGGCTTTTTTCATCATAAGGATGGGGCCGTAGAAGAAACGTCGTTTCTTCTTTTAAATCCATAAGAGTATAAAGGCGTTCTTTCACAAGCGATAAAAGATCCAACCACTGTTCTTTTGGAAACTCAACCAGGAGCCTCTTTACCAATTCATTTTCAATTAAAAGCTCTGAAGGGGTATCAATCAGAATTTGGTGATTGACCGATCGTGCTTTTTCATAGTCAAATCGTGCGCCTCCTTTTTGTACACCACTAACGTCAAAAGCTTCCTCTAGGTCTTTCAAGCTAAATCGCTCATTTTCACTCCCATCATTCCAACCCAGTAAAGCTAAATAATTCACCATTGCTTCAGGGAGAAATCCCATTTCTCTAAAACCAGGAGTTTCTTCTTTCCACTGAAGAGGAAATACAGGAAAGCCTTCTTTTTCACCATCTCTTTTAGACAACTTACCTTTTCCGTTTGGTTTTAATATTAAGGGAAGATGCATAAATTCCGGAGCCTTCCACTCAAAAGCATCATAGATCAATTGATGCATCGGTAAGGAAGGCAACCATTCTTCACCTCGAATAACCGTGGTAATTTTCATTAAATGATCGTCTACCACATTGGCAAAATGATAGGTCGGCATACCGTCGCTTTTCATCAAAATTTTATCATCCAGTAAATCGGAATCCACATGTACTGTTCCGCGGACTAAATCTTCGACCTGTACCACTGCACCAGGGGACACTTTTAATCGAACTACGTAATCTCCTTTAATTGCCTCTTCAACCTCTTTAGGGCTTAGAGTCAAGCTGTTCTGAAACAGATGACGATTTTGACTTCCATACTTAAAGGTTTCCCCAGATTTTTCCGATTTATTGCGCGCTTCTTTTAAGCTATCCGCACTATCAAAAGCATAGTAAGCACCACCTTTTTTAATGAGTTCGTCTATGTATTTTTTGTATATCGCTTTTCTTTCACTTTGCCTATAAGGCCCAAAGTTACCTCCATTTGCCGGACCTTCATCGGGAATCATACCACACCATTCAAGTGCTTCTTGTATGTAGGATTCACTCCCTTCCACATAGCGGTTCTGATCAGTATCCTCTACTCTGAGAATAAAGGTTCCCTTGTTTTTCCGTGCATGCAAATAATTAAATAAAGCAGTCCTTAAGCCCCCAATATGAAGAGGCCCCGTAGGACTAGGCGCAAAACGAACGCGTGTCATCATTTTTTTGCGTCAAAGATAAGGGCTTTTAGGGATTCACATAGTGGTACCATACAAATCCTGTATATTTGCAAAAAAAAGAGATTATAATACAGTTTACGAACATACCGTCATTTCTTAATTCAGAAAAGATTCAAAGCGCCTTGGTTGAATTTTCATCCCTTTACGGTTTTACCATTGGTAAATTGTCTTATAATTTTGTTTCAAAAGAAACCCTTTTGGAAATGAATCGCCAGTATTTAAAGCACGATACACATACAGATATCATCACGTTTGATTACACACTCGATAAATCGCTTACAGCAGAATTTTTTATTTCCATGTGGGCGGTAGCCAAGTCTGCCGAAGAAGAAGCCCAAAGCGTTGAAAATGAAACACTTAGAGTGATTTCTCACGGAGTTCTTCATTGCATGGGGAAAAATGACAAAAGCGAGGAGGAAGAATTGGATATGAGAAAACACGAAGACGACTTTATACATTTGTTCCACGTGAAACATAAAAATCATGTTTGATACTAAATACGATGTAATTGTTGTTGGAGCAGGACATGCCGGATGTGAGGCCGCCGCCGCTGCCGCCAATCTGGGCTCTAAAACACTTTTGGTAACGATGAACCTTCAAAATGTTGCTCAAATGTCTTGTAATCCAGCGATGGGGGGTATCGCTAAAGGTCAAATCGTTCGTGAAATTGATGCTTTGGGTGGATATAGTGGAATCGTTTCCGATCGAAGCGCCATACAATACAAAATGCTAAACCTTTCCAAGGGTCCCGCCATGTGGAGTCCGCGCGTACAATCCGACAGAGCCCTTTTTACTTTAGAATGGAGGTCTTTGCTTGAGCAAACAAAACTTTTGGACTTCTATCAAGAAATGATCGTGGACCTTATTGTAGAAAACAATCAGGCAATCGGAGTTATTACCTCTTTGGGAGTTAAGATTTACGGTCAAACGGTCGTTCTTACAAACGGTACATTTCTTAATGGCCTCATTCATATAGGCGAAAAAAATTTTGGTGGAGGTCGTGCAGGTGAAAAAGCATCAACAGGGCTAACGGCAAGACTTGAGAATTTAGGCTTCATTTCGGGCCGAATGAAAACCGGAACACCCCCAAGAGTAGATGGCCGTTCCCTGGACTACAACAAAATGACAGAACAACCGGGCGATGAAAGCCCATCAAAATTTTCATTCAGTGACGCGACAAGCCCTTTGAAGAGTCAAAGAAGCTGTTATATCACACACACCAACCTTGAAGTACATGATATTTTAAGACAAGGTTTTGACCGATCCCCTATGTTTAATGGGGCCATACAATCATCGGGACCGCGCTATTGCCCCTCTATAGAAGACAAGATTAATCGTTTTAGCGAAAAATCACAGCATCAAATCTTCGTAGAACCCGAAGGATGGAATACCGTTGAAGTTTATGTAAATGGTTTTTCAACTTCCTTGCCAGATGAAATTCAATATAAGGCTTTAAAATCCGTAAAAGGATTCGAAAATGTTAAGTTTTTCAGGCCGGGTTATGCAATAGAATATGATTATTTTCCACCAACTCAACTTTTTCATAGTCTGGAGACGAAACTAATAGAAAACCTCTTTTTTGCAGGTCAAATTAACGGAACAACAGGTTATGAGGAAGCAGGCGCACAAGGGATCATGGCAGGAATAAATGCCCATCTCAAACATAAAGAAGAAACACCGTTTGTCTTAGGCAGAGAGGAAGCCTATATAGGAGTATTGATAGATGATCTGATTCTAAAAGGCACTGAGGAGCCGTATCGAATGTTTACTTCTAGAGCAGAATACCGAACACTTCTTAGACAAGATAATGCAGACGAACGCTTAACTCCCAAATCATATGCACTAGGACTCGCTTCTGAAGAGAGGCTGAAGAAAGTTGAAGAAAAGACGAAAAAAAGAGGGGCCTTGGTTTCCTACCTCAAAAAAACAAGCTTTCCGCTTAGAGCTGCACAAGAATTATTAAAAAATAAGAAAGAAGCGCCTATTAGCCAGACCGATAAGTATGCCAAATTACTTTCCCGTCCCAATATTACCCGCAAAGATTTCAGCACTTTTGAGCCCCTGCAAGACTATTTAACCACAGAAGCAATGAACGACACTATCTTTGAACAAGCAGAAATAGAGATTAAATATGCGGGTTATATCGAAAAGGAAAAACGTAATGCCGATAAACTTAAGCGCCTTGAAAATATTAGAATTCCAAGGAATTTCAACTTTGACGAACTAGCCTCACTTTCTTTTGAAGCCAAGGAAAAGCTTAACAAAATACGGCCAGACACCTTAGCACAGGCGTCGCGAATCAGCGGAATTAACCCCAGCGACATCAGCGTTTTGCTTGTATCCATGGGAAGGTAAACAAATTGTTTCACGTGGAACAACATGAAAGAAACAAGAAAACGTTTTATCGCAAAAGATCATCTTCTTAGTGGAGATGAATTTGAGGTTGTCTGGAACGAAACCTTGCAGAGGGGAGAAACACAATTACCCCCTAAGATCAATCTTGCGGCTTATTACGAATCAAAAAACTATATTTCTCATCAAGAAAAGCGGCAAGACGTTATTTCCCAGATTTACTTTATTGTTCAGAAATGGATGTTTGTGTTTAAAGCAGGGATTATAAGAAAGTACTTAAAAACAGGAAAGCTTTTAGATTTTGGAGGAGGAACAGGAGCTTTTGCTGCTTATTTAAGCCAAAAGAAAGAATACCAAACCGCTTTAATTGAACCTAATGATATCGCAAGGGCATTGGCAATAAAAAAAGGGGTAAATAGCTATAAATCAGCACATAAGCTTCCAAAACGCGAGTGTTTTAACCTCATCACGCTTTGGCACGTATTGGAACATCTGGAAGCTCCCGAGGAGACCCTAAAAGAATTGTCAAAACGTCTTGAAGATCAAGGGAAATTAATTGTTGCACTACCCAATTTTGAAAGCTTTGATGCCCAATATTATGAGGCTCAATGGGCGGCACTTGACGTACCCAGACATTTGTGGCATTTTACACCCAAGGGAATCATTCAATTACTGGAAAGCTTAAATTTTACTTTTAAGGCAAGGCATCCCTTATGGTTTGATGCTTTTTATATAGCCTATCTTTCCGAAAAGTATTCGAAAAAAAACCTTCCTTTTGTCAGAGGAATGCTAATAGGTCTCATATCCAATATAAAAGCATTGTTTAACGGTTCTCATTCCTCCTTAATTTTTGTTTTTGAAAAGCAAGCTAGGATTTAGACTGGTTGATTAAACGGGTAAGTTTTAGAGCAAGATTGGAAAAAAGCATTTTAGCATTGCCATTTCTTAAAATGTGATAATGGGTGTTTTCAAAAAGAGCGATTAAATCCAAAATATTGGTATTGTTTACAAAAGGAGCTAATTTTTTGAGATCAAAATCAGTATTGGCTTGAAAGTGCACAATGTTTTCCATTTTGTAGTTCAACAAAAAAGCATCTCTAAAAAATTGAATTCCAAAGCTTAAAAAAGCCTTTTGCTCTTCTCTTCCCAAAGCAGCGATTTCTCCAGACCATTCCATCAAATCCTGAACAATAGCTTTGTTTCCTCGAGCCTTAAAGGCTTTTCTTAGAGCACTAACTAGTAGTAATTCATGCTGGGTATTTTGGTTTTCTTGGAGAAGAAGTTGCAATCGATTATAATCTCCATCTGCAAGCGAAACAATTTGTTTTGAGTTTCCGCTTTCTGGAGGAATAAAATTCTTTAAGGTTTCCGCTTTTATAGGACCAAGGGATATGTTTTGACAACGTGATAAAAGCGTGGGAAGGAGCACCTCAGATTCTTCCGCAATTAGAATGAAATAAGTGTCTTGTGGAGGTTCTTCAAGAAGTTTTAAAAAAGCATTGCTCGCTTGTACGTTCATTTTATCTACCCCCCATAGAATGCAGACTTTTTGTTTTCCTCCAAATGCCTTTAGATACATTTTCTGATGCAAATTTTCTATCTCCGCAACCCCAATCATTCCTTGTTTATTACCTACCTGGATTGATTCAAACCAACGAGCAAAATCCCCAAAGGCCGACTCATTTAAAAAGGAGGTCCACTCAACAGCGTAATCATGGGAATAGGTTACTTTTTCAGTCCCTTTTTTAACTACGGGGTAGACAAAATGTAAATCAGGATGTTGACTTATTTTTCCTAAAGGGACTTGCTGTTCCTCCGATGCTTTAATCTTTAAAATGTTTAATGAAAAGGCGATTGCCAAAGGGAGGGATCCATAGCCAAAATTCCCTGTAAATAACAGAGCATGAGGGACTTGATTGGAAGAAAGAAGATAATCTAACTGCTTTTTTAACAACTCCTGACCAATAACATACGACCAAAACATAAGTAAAGATACGCTTTCCTCCACGTCTCAAGGGGAGATCTTTTTAAAAATAGCTTGGCTTCGTAGGGCATTGTTGTATTTTTGAAAAAATTTTTAAAAATGCGCACACTAAGTCAATTGAATTTTAAGAACGAAAGAGCCATCATTCGCGTGGATTTTAATGTCCCATTAAATGATCAGTTAGCCGTTACAGACATGACCCGAATTGAAGCAGCAAAGCCAACCATCAAGTATATCTTATCACAAGGAGGGAGCTGTGTATTGATTTCGCATTTGGGAAGACCTAAAGGAGAAGATCCAAAACTTTCTTTAGGAAATATTGTCTCAGCAGTAGCAGCGGTTTTAGGAGAGAAAGTATCTTTTTGTGAAACATGTATTGGTCCTGAAGCGGAAGAAAGAGCCGCGTCATTAGAATCAGGAGAAGTATTATTAATGGAAAACTTGCGTTTTCATGCAGAAGAAACTGCGGGAGATTTAAACTTCTCGGAACAACTTTCTAAATTAGGAACTATATACGTGAACGACGCTTTTGGAACGGCTCATAGAGCTCATGCATCAACAACAATCATGGCGCAATTTTTTAAGCAAAAAAAATGTTTTGGGATGCTGTTGGAAAAGGAAGTTCGCGCAATAGAAAAAGTCATGAACAATGGCGAACCTCCCATCTTAGCAATTTTAGGAGGAGCAAAAGTTTCCTCTAAAATCACAATTATTGAAAGCCTGCTGGATAAAGTAGATCATTTAATTATTGGGGGGGGAATGGTTTATACCTTTACCAAGGCGCTAGGAGGTCAGGTGGGGAACTCAATTTGCGAGCCAGATTATTGTGATTACGCACTTGAGTTGCTTGAAAAAGCAAAAACGAAAGGAGTAACAATACACCTTCCTGTAGATGTAGTTGCTGGGAAGGAATTTAGTAATGAAGCAGAACAGCAGGTGTTTGATGTAATGAAAGTGCCTGATGGATGGGAGGGATTAGATGCGGGACCTAAGAGTACCATTCAATTTCACGATTTGATTATGGAATGTAGAACCATTCTCTGGAATGGCCCTTTAGGGGTATTTGAATTTTCGAATTTTTCTAATGGAACCATTTCTATAGGGGAATCTATTGGAGCTGCAACAAAAAAAGGGGCATTTTCTCTTGTAGGAGGAGGAGATTCAGTGGCTGCGGTTAAACAGTTTGGTTTGGAATCCAAAATGAGCTACATTAGTACAGGTGGCGGTGCTATGTTGGAAAGTCTTGAAGGAAAAACCCTGCCGGGGATTGCTGCTTTAGAATAAAAAAGAATGAAAAACACCTTCTTTTTAGTAGCTCTTGTAATGGTTTTGTCTTGTAACTCCAAAGCAGACCGTTCACAAGCTTTTGTGCCTAGCTCTAGCGGAAATTTTAACCATGTTACAGTAGTGATGCCGGAAGCAGATTGGAACGCTTCCCTTGGAAATACAGTCCGGGAAACAATGGGAGAACTATATGAAGGACTCCCTTTAGACGAACCGCAGTATTCGCTCCGGTACATGCACCCTAAAACGTTTACTGGTTTTGCTAGGCAAAATAGAAATATCATTTGGTTTCAAAAAGATTCTATTTCGCGTTTTCAATTAGCAAAAAATCAATTTGCTCAACCTCAAATTATTGCCTCAATAACAGGGGAAGATTCAGAAGTTCAGGCTTTTTCTTTTCAAGAAAACAGCGTCTTATTAAAACAAACAATCGCGGAAAACGAGCGAAAAGAAAAACTTAGAAGAATAAACAAATCCCCAACTACCGAAAAGTTTTTAGACAATCGCTTTGGAATCCATTTAACATATCCATCGGCATATAAGATGGTAAAAGACACACTAAATTTCACGTGGATTCAAAAACCGATTCAAAAAGGACATTTAAATATCATTGCCTACAGTTTGCCTGAAAATGCACTTGTAGGAAGATTTAATGAAAAGATATTAAACATAAGAGATTCCATTGGAAAGCTTTTTGTTCCTGGTCGCTTACCGGGAAGCTATTTCATTACAGAAAGAGCCTATCGACCGTATTTTTACAAAGCTTTTTTAGATAATAAGCAAGGATATTTGACTAAAGGAACGTGGGAGGTTGCCAATGATTTTATGGCAGGACCCTTTGTGAATTATATGATTCGAGACACCCTTCAAAAAAGATGGATGGTAGTGGAGGGATTTGCTTTTGCGCCCTCGGTAAGTAAACGAGAATACATGTTTGAATTGAACACGATTCTTAGCACCTTTAAAGGGGTTGACTAATCTTTTTTCTCGTTATCTACTTTTGGAGTTTCCTCCTCTTTTGTAGCGTTCTTAAATTCTTTAATTCCACTTCCCAGCCCTTTCATTAGTTCAGGAATTTTACGCCCTCCAAACAATAAAAGGATTACAGCAATAATTAAAATAATTTGTGGTGCACCGATCATACCTAAAAATGTTAAAGCCAACATGATTTTGTCTTGTTTTACAGCAAATGTACAGAAATATTTAGTTTCATATACATGAAATATGCAAGCACTTCTATTATGGATTAAGGATTGCGTATCTTTGTGTTTAATATGGCACAAGAAGAAAATAAAGGAAAAAGAATTTTAAGGAAGCTGTTGAATCCCTATTTGGTGATGATCATCGACGAAGGAACTTTTGAGGAGCAAAAACAGTTTCGTATTTCTAGATTAAAATTACTTTTTGTAGGAATCTTCTTCATAGGGATCTTTTCTAGCCTTATTTTTTCAACAATTGCTTATACCTCTTTGAAGGAATATATTCCAGGGTATGACTCCTCGGAACTGAGAAAGAAAGCGGTAAAAAACTTGTTTCAAACAGACTCTCTAATAACCTTGTATAATCAAAACATCCAATACCTCAATGCCGTAAAAGCGGTACTTACTGAAGACCTTTCCTTTGAAGACTCAGATTTTTCAGAAGAACCATTGGACAACGAAAGAGCGGAAACAACAGTATTTACAGAACCCATTTTGGAGGATTCATTACTCAGAGCATTCGTATCTCAACAAGATAAGTACAGCCCTACAACTAACGAGGAAAGCGAAATCAAAACCTTTTTATTGCCCCCTGCTATAGGTCCCATTTCTCAAGCATTTAATATAAATGATGAACATTATGCGGTTGATATTGTATTGGAAGAAAGCACACCGATCAAAGCAATTGCCGACGGACGTGTCATTTTTTCAGAATGGACTGCTCAAACAGGCTATGTCATCATCATGGAACATGATTTTGGTCTTTTATCTGTTTATAAACACAACGCCACTTTAACCAAAAAGCAAGGAGATGCTGTTTTAGCAGGAGAAGTAATTGCTACCGCAGGAAATACAGGGGAACTTTCTACCGGTTTTCACCTTCATTTTGAATTATGGATAGATAGCTATCCTATGAATCCAGAGAATTTTTTTAATTTTTCAAAAGAATGATCAAAGCTTTAGGCGCTAAGATTTATGCTGCATGGTCCGATAGGAGAAATAAAAAATGGATAAATAATCCATTGGCTACTCAAGAAAAACTTTTTCATGACCTCATCCAAGAAGGACGAAAAACAAGCTTTGGGAAAGCGCATGAATTCGATAAAATTAAGGATATAAAAAGCTTTCGAGAACAAGTTCCTGTTAGGGATTACGAAGGGTTAAAAGAATATATAGAAAAGGTATTAGAAGGAAGTAGTGATGTTTTATGGCCAGGAAGACCCTTGTATTATGCGAAGTCTAGCGGAACAACTTCTGGAGCTAAGTACATTCCCATAACAAAAGCTTCCATGCCGCAACACATTCGGGCTGCTCGAGAAGCGTTATTGAATTACATACATAAAACGGGAAAGACAGGGATTGTTAATGGGAAGCATATTTTTGTTCAGGGAAGTCCCGTTTTGGAAAACCTGAATGGAGTGTCTCTAGGGCGTCTGTCTGGAATCGTAGCCCATTATGTCCCTGCCTACTTGCAGAAGAATCGAATGCCCAGTTGGAAGACGAACTGTATCGAGGATTGGGAAACTAAAGTTGACGCCATTGTTGAGGAAACGCATAATGAAGACATGACCATTATTGGCGGTATTCCTTCTTGGGTTCAAATGTATTTTGAAAGATTAACTTCAAGAACAGGAAAGACAATTGGCGAGCTGTTTCCCAACTTTTCTCTTTTTGTCTATGGTGGGGTTAACTTTGAGCCTTACAGAAGTGTTTTTGAAAACCTGATCGGAAGAAGACCAGATAGTATCGAATTTTATCCTGCTTCCGAAGGTTTTTTTGCGTATCAAGATAATCAGGACGATAAAGGGTTGCTTCTCCTTTTAGATCATGGTATTTATTACGAATTTATTGTAGCCAGTACTTTTTTTGATACCCATCCTACGATCCACAGTCTTGAAGAGGTAGCTTTGGGAACTAATTATGTGATGATCATTTCTTCTTCGGCAGGATTATGGCGATATAATATTGGGGATACCATACAATTTACAAGTACAGCTCCTTATCGTGTTATAGTAAGTGGAAGAATAAAACATTTTATTTCAGCTTTTGGAGAACATGTCATCGTTAGTGAAGTGGAACAAGCCTTGCAACAAGCCGTTGAGTCAGACGAAGGTTCTGTTCGTATTAGAGAATTTACCGTTGCGCCAGAGATAAATCCTTCTGAAGGACTTCCCTATCACGAATGGTTTATAGAATTTGACAGCTACCCAAAAGACCTGAATGCTTTTGCTGCTCGGATGGATAAGTTTATGCAAACGAAAAATATTTATTACGACGATTTGATAACGGGGAAGGTTTTACGGCCATTAGAAATACGAGAAGTTGTAAAAGATGGATTTAAAAACTACATGAAAAGTATTGGAAAACTAGGAGGTCAAAATAAAGTTCCACGAATTTCTGACAACCGAAAAATTGCAAATGCTTTGCAGGATTATTTGATAAATAAAAAAGCATGAAACCTCGCAAAGTCACACTTGTTTGTAATATTAAAAACACTTTTGTTATTAAGGATATTGAACTTCTTGAAGGGATGGGGCATAAGGTTTTTTTGATTTATTCTCCAGCATTTAAGGATCCCTTTCGGTTTTTTTGGAATCGAATACGCGAGTTCTTCCTAAGTGTGCTTTATCTTCCTCAGTCAGATGCTGTTTTTAGTTGGTTTAACGACTATCACGCTGTTATTCCTCTTTGGTTTGCTAAACAATTGGGCTTAAACGCTACCATTATCGTGGGAGGATATGATGCCGTGTCTAGTCCGGAATTAAAGTACGGGATTTTTTTAAAGAAAAATTTACGCGGTCATTTTGCTCAGAAGAACTATAAACAAGCAGGGGCCATTTGGGTTGTTCACAAAAGCTTAGCTGACGGGTGCCCAAATGCTGAAAAGAATTCAGAAATACGTTCTGGGATACGCGCTTTCATACCAGATTTAAAAACCCCAATAAGCGAAGTGCCTACCGCCTATGATCCTCTATTTTGGAAGCCTGTAGAAAAAAAAACACCGAAGACGGTGCTTACAGTTGCCAATATTGCTGACGAGAGGACCTTTAGAAGGAAAGGAATCCCTCTTTTTTTAAAACTGGCAGAATCTTTACCCTCATTTCAATTTACAATTGCAGGGATAGACTCCCGATTACTTCATAAAAAAGAGCTCCCAAAAAATGTGCTTTGTTTGGGAAAGCAAACTAGGGAAACATTGCGGCAGTTATTTAGTCAAAACACCTATTATTTTCAAGGATCTAAAATAGAAGGACTTCCTAACGTACTTTGTGAGGCCATGTTGTGTGAATGCATACCTTTAGGAAATCGTGTTTTTGGTATTCCAGATGCGATAGGAGATACTGGTTTCGTTTTTGAAACTGCGGAAGGAATAGATCACATAGAAGCTTTTTTAAAAAAAGAGCCTGAAGAATTGGGGACAAAAGCAAGACAGCGAATAAAGAAGCTTTATCCCTTAGAAAGGAGGAGAGCATTTTTTAATGAAACATTAAATCAGCACGGGAAAGATGAATAAAAAAGCGGCTGTATTGGCCTATCCCAATTCTAATAACTTAGGTGATTTTGTTCAAAGTCTTGCTGCACAACAAGAGTTAAAACAAAAAGAGGTAGCACAATTGGATCGAGATCAGCTTCATTTGTATGAAGGACAAGCGATAAAATTGATCATGAACGGATGGTTCATGGAACATCCAAATCATTGGCCACCATCAAATAATATTGACCCCTTATTAGTATCGTTTCATTTAAATCCAATCGCTAAAAAGCAAATGCTTGACGAAAAAGGGATTCGCTATTTAAAAAAATACGAACCTATTGGTTGCAGAGATTATTATACGCAAAACGTGTTGTCAAGTGTTGGAATAAAGACTTATTATTCAGCATGTCTCACGCTCTGTTTAAACCGAAATAATTATACACAAAAGCAAGAGCGAGAAGGGATTCACGTCATAAGTCCAATGGAGCGCTTAAAGCCTGAAACTGAAAGCCCCTCGACAGGATTTTTTAAAAGAGGAATTCAAAAGGTAAAAAAGCCGTTCAAGAAAAGGCAATATGTAAAGGCAATGAACAGACTTAATGCCTTTTTAAAAGTCCAGCAAGAAAAGAAATATTACAGTTCTCAATTAAGAGACGCCAATCAATTTAGCGAAGTTGAGCGGATCAATGAAGCTAAAAAGCATTTAAAAAAAATTGCAGAAGCCAAATTAGTAATCACCTCTCGAATACATACAGCGCTCCCCGCAGTGGCCTTTAACACGCCCGTTTTATTTCTTTCGGATGGACTTGAGCATCCCAACCAAATGAGTCGTTTAAAAGGAATGGAACAATTTTTCCCCATCATAAATTCTAAAGAATTGAGTGAGTGGAAAGAAAAAAGGCCTAGACCGACAAAAGCACACCTCCCTTTTGTAAGCAAATTTCAACAAGAAATGGAACGTTTTTTGAAAGATTAAAACGACTAAGGAGAAAGGGTGCCACATTACGTATTATCTTAGCAAAAAATAGTTTAATGAATATATTGGTTATTGGAGGAGGAGGCAGAGAACACACTTTATGCTGGAAATTGAGTAAAAGTAATGAGTGTAGTGCACTTTTTGCAGCACCGGGAAATGCAGGAACAGCTTCTTGTGCAACCAATTTGCCGATAGGCGTTTCAGATTTTGGAGCAATTAAAAAAGCCGTTTTGGAAAATGAAATTCAATTGGTAATTGTTGGGCCTGAAGAGCCATTGGTTTTAGGGATTCACGACTACTTCCTAAACGACCCAGATTTAAAGACAGTGGGCATTATCGGACCTCAAGCAGCTGCAGCATCTTTAGAAGGGAGTAAAGCTTTTGCTAAAGCGTTTATGAAAAGACATGATATTCCTACTGCTGCATACGCTGAATTTACATCAGAAACGATCGCCGAGGGAGAAGCTTTTTTGGAACAAAGCCAACCGCCCTATGTTTTAAAAGCAGATGGATTAGCTGCAGGCAAGGGGGTATTGATTCTTGAAGACCTAATAGAGGCGAAGAAAGAATTGCGAGAGATGCTTTTAAAAAATAAATTTGGCAAAGCTTCTAACAAAGTAGTCATTGAAGAATTTTTAAGTGGCATTGAGCTTTCTTGTTTTGTCTTGACAGATGGGATAAATTATGTCACTTTGCCCATGGCAAAAGATTATAAGCGTATAGGTGAAGGAGATACAGGCTTGAACACTGGAGGAATGGGAGCGGTATCTCCTGTTCCATTTGTTGATCAAGAATTTGAAGATAAAATAGCCGATCAAATTGTAAAACCGACCATCCATGGATTAAAAAAAGACGGAATCCCCTATCAAGGTTTTGTATTTATAGGCTTAATTAAAGTGGGTAATCAACCTAAGGTTATTGAGTACAATGTTCGTTTGGGAGATCCAGAAACAGAGGTCGTACTCCCAAGAATTCAGAATGATTTGGTCACTGTTTTTCAGGCCGTAACCGAAGGACGCTTGGACGAAATTAAGTTGGAAATTACTCCTGAGACCGCAGCAACCGTTATGGCGGTTTCTAAAGGATATCCAGAAGCTTATGAAAAAGGAAAACGCATCGAAGGATTACCAGAGAATAAAATGGTCTTTCATGCAGGAACGACTTTAAGAGAGGACGGGGTTTATACTTCGGGAGGGCGTGTATTAGCAGTAACTTCTTTTGGTCAAGATTTTCAATCCGCTGTTAAAAGTGCTTATAATACCCTAGCTAAAATTCATTTTGAGGGAATTAATTATCGGAAAGATATAGGCTTTGATTTATAGAAAAGAATGGGCAGAGGGGTCTTTATCCTCTTCACCATTTTTGTCGAACAAATTGAGTTGAAGAATCCAATAAACCATAGCGGCAAAACCGATGATTAAAAACATCCAGTTTACGGTGTTAGCAAGTGTCCAATGGGATAATTCCAATTCACGCAAAAGAGAAAAGGGCAGGAAAAGTATTTCTTCAAATAACCATGCGATGCCTTCAAAAAAGTTTTTCATCATTTAAGAGTTTACTTACCTTGCAAATTTAAGGGAAACCTCTATGCTAGCCAACCTTTTTCTCAAAACAAAAATTATTTCTTTACTCTTGGGAAGTGCCTTGTGTTTTATTTGCTTGGTTTTTTATCACAATACGACCGAAGATTTATTTCAAGATCCACTTCAAACGATTACGGACTCAGCATTGAAAACGATGATTATTAGCGCAGGCTTGAGCCTTCTCTTTTTGGTTGAAAAAGAGTATCGAAATATAAAAATTTCTGCTTTGCATTCCTTAAGTATGTTAATCATTGTTTTTTATCTACCTCAAGGAACCCTTAGTTTCAAAGGTCTTTTACTACAGTTTTTTTTGGGCATTGCCTTGCATAATGTGATCTTGATTTCCACTGCGAAAAACGTTTTTAGATCTTGTTTTAATTTAAGTTTAATTCTTTCCTGTCTCATCCTTTTTGAGCCTATTTTTGTATGGTTTTTAATAATACCAGCAACCTTTTTTTTAGATCAAAG
Organism: Flavobacteriaceae bacterium; assembly: GCA_023262245.1. Classification (GTDB taxonomy): domain Bacteria; phylum Bacteroidota; class Bacteroidia; order Flavobacteriales; family Flavobacteriaceae; genus MS024-2A. The sequence goes on along the minus strand of JALRDC010000152.1, from coordinate 3,391 downwards.
AGCCCGTAACCTAAAATTTTTTATTGCGTATTTAATCCCACCCCTCTTAATACTTATTTGGACGCTAACAACAGTTCATATTTTTGATCTAGAGTATTCCTTTATGGATTCAAGATCTTCGAGTTTAATCAGAATACAGGATTTAACCCCTCAGGAACTTCTGTTTGTTTTGTTAATGAGCATCGTTATTCTTCTTCCAATAAAGAGTTACATTAGAAAAAGTATGGCACCCAATGTAGGGATCCTCATTTTCATATTAATATGGTTTTTCCTAGGGCTTTACACCTCCTTTTTTAGACCTAATGACAGTTTAAACCCTTGGGAATTGACCTTTTTCCCTTTATTACATATACTAGGTGTTTTTTTAGTGGATCTCACACACAAAAGGGCGGAAGTCTTTATCCTTTCTCTTCTAATTTTAAAAGGAACAGTACTCTATCTGATTTATAATGGATAATTATACATCATCATAATCAATCCGAATACTCTCAGATTGCGGAACAGCTTGGCAGGTAAGAACAAGACCTTGTTTTACTTCGTCTTCTGTCAAAATTTGATTCGTTGCCATTTCTGCCTTTCCCTCGGTTATTTTACCAATACAGCTACTGCACACGCCTCCTTGACAGGAGTAGGGGACGTCTAGCTTTGCTTGCAAAGCAATATCAAGTATGGTTTTGTTCTGTACCAATTCTAGAGTATGTGTTACGTCATCACAGGTAAGGTATAAAAGCCCTTTTTGTGCGCTGTTTTCAATTTCTTTCTTTTCGGAACTTGTTGTAAAAAGCTCATGAAGAATCGCACTTTCCTCTACCCCTTTATCTTTAAGAAGTTTTTCAGAATCACGGATTAATGCCTCGGGTCCACAGAGATAAAAGCTGCTAGGAAGACGACCCTTTTTATTGAGCGCATAATTCAGAATACTTTGATCTATTCGACCAAAATGTCCCCCCGATTCATTAGATTGACTAAAAACCCAATGGATTGTTAATCGCTTGGGATGGATTTGTTCTAGAGCCCGAAGTTCTTTGTAAAACATTGTTTTTTCTGGGGTTTTATTTCCATAAACTAAAGTAAAAGAGGCGCTCTGTTCTTCTTGCAAAACCGATTTTAGTATAGACATGATAGGTGTAATACCACTTCCAGCAGCAATAGCCATAACCGAAGATTGCGATGTTTTGTTTGGATAGACAAACCGCCCCTCAGGAGGACTTACTAAAAGTTGATCCCCTACATGTAACTTTTGATTGACATAACTTGAAAAAATACCCGAAGGAACTTCTTTTACCCCTACCTGCAAAAGATTGCTTGAAGGAGAAGAGCAAATAGAATACGATCGTCTTACAGGAACTTCATTAATGGTTAATTCCAAACTAATGTATTGACCCGCTAAATAGTTAAAAGTTGATGAAAGAGCATCAGGCACTTCTAAGGTAAGAACTACAGCATCTGGAGTGCTGCGGTCAATTGCCGAAACATTCAAAGGATAAAATTGAGACATAGCTTTTTTTGGCAAATGTAGAAAAATGATTATTATTGGATAAGTTCCCAAAATAAAATAGATGGCTCCTTATTCAATTTTAGAATCTTTTCGTCTTTCCAAAAAGAAATTTTTTAGAGCTCCCCAGTGGGAGTTAAAATTAGCCGTTCGTATCTTCATCGGGTTTATAGCTTTGTATTTTTTAGCATCTTTCTTGTTTTTGGGAATCGGCGCTTATTTTATTGCTCAAAAGAAAGCACCAGATCAAGACCCGGTTTTTTTTATAAATAGTTTTTTGGCCTATTATTTTAGTATGGAGTTATTGATCAGGTATTTTGTTCAAAACATACCCGTTACAGAGATTAAACCCTTATTAATTCAACCGATTTCAAAAAATAAAATTGTTCAAAGTGTGATGTTGCGTTCTTTAGGGTCCTTTTTTAATTGGATTCCTATAGTAATTTTACTTCCTTTTTGTATTGTATATAGCATTAAGGAACCAACAACTTATAAGCTTTGGGTTTGGTTTTTTGGAGTCGTGTTATTTTCCGGGACCAATAATTTTTTAATTTTTTTTATAAACAAAAACCGATTGGTAGCCTTTGGAGCCGCTGTACTATTGATTTGTATGTACGTACTCCAAGAAGGATTGGGAATTCCTTTATTTTCTCTTTTTGAAAAAGCAATGGATGCTTTGTATAGAAACTCATATGTGCTTGCATTACCAATCCTTATTTTTTTGAGTATTGTTGTTTTACAGTATCGGTTTTTGAAAAAAGAGCTTTTCCTGGACAAAGGATTGAGCAGAAAAAAAGAACAAATTGTAGGGACAGGGTTACATATTTTTGATCGTACGGGGTTTTTAGGAGTTTTTATAAAAAACGACATTCGTTTGATTCTTAGAAACATTCGTGCGCGTCAAGTCTTTTTTATGGGAGGGCTTTTTTTATTTTACGGTTTAATCTTTTTTCAAGACATTTATTTTGAAAACCCAACAATGTTAATTTTTGCTGGAATCTTTACAACAGGAGGATTCATGTTAACTTTTGGTCAACTTGTTCCGGCATGGGATAGCGAATACTATAGTTTTTTGATGTGTCAAAACATTCCCTACAAAGCGTATTTAAAGTCAAAAGTCTATCTGATGATGTTTTCAGTGGCAGTGTCTTTTATACTCTCACTACCGTATTTGTATTTTGGGAAAAAGGTAATGATTATTCTCTTGGCGAGTGCGCTCTTCAATTTTGGTCTAGGGAGTTATATTACCTTGTTTTCGGGAGCATATAACGGAACACCACTGAAGCTTAATGTTAAAGCGAAAGCCTTTGAAAACACACAAAGCTTTAACTTTACTCAGTTTCTTTTCACAATTCCAAAAATTGTTTTGCCCGTTTTGGTTTTTATGATTCCCAATAGATTATTTGGATTTAATGCGGGCATACTTAGTCTTGGAATTGCGGGCTTTTTGGGAATCTTTCTTAACAAGCCACTATTAAATTTGATTGAAAAGGTATACCAAAAAAGAAAGTACCAAACCATTGCTTCATTTAAAAAGAAATGACATGATAGAAATACGTGAATTATCAAAAAAGTATTCTGGGCAGATCGTTTTAGACCTACCTGAATTATCAATACCCAAAGGACAACTTTTTGGACTAGTGGGAAATAATGGTGCGGGGAAGACAACTTTCTTCAGTTTGTTGTTAGATCTTATTGAATCCTCAAGTGGAACAGTAAAAATAGATTCCATAAATGTTCAAAAGAGTGAAGCATGGAAGCCTTTTACTGCAGCGTTTATAGATGAAAGTTTTCTGATAGGATACCTTACAGCAGAAGAGTATTATTATTTTTTAGGGAATTTGCGGGGAACGTCCAAAGAGGAGATAGACCATTGGATTCAAGATTTTAAAGCCT
>JALRDC010000048.1 GCA_023262245.1 Flavobacteriaceae bacterium | reverse complement strand
AATATAATTTTTAATTGTTCGGAGGTAGCCTCAAAATTTTTAACCGTTGCTGAAAGGGGCATTTGGTTTAATGAATCTGTTAGTTGACTTAAATTTCCCGTTACCTCATTTAAGTTATTAAAGGTGGCATTTAAACTCTTCTCATTGGAAGTTACCAAACGCTTCATACTAATGGAAAGAGAATTGATATTATCAATAGTGGTAGTCAATCCTTCTAAGGTTGCTTTAAGATTATTTTGTGTTTCATAATTCATGACGTTACTAACCCCAGCAAATAGGGAATCGGCAGAGGTCAGAAGTCCTTCAATTTTATCTTGCAAGGGAGCAATTTGTTGATTCACTAGTTCTGTAAGTCCGGGTTTAATCTTGGATGGTAGTACGTCATCATTTTGGACTATAGCTCCTGAATCGTATTTAGGGAGAATTGCGATTGCTTTTCCACCAATCAATCCAGCTTCGTATAGTTGTGCTGTGCTTTGATTTGAAAATGTTAAATCTTCTCGTAAACTAAAGGTCACTTTGATTTTGTCATAGTTTTCATCAAAGTCAATTGATTTGACTTTCCCCACATTTAGTCCACTAATAGTAACATTTGCACCCACAACTAATCCTTCAACATCTTCATAAAGGGAATGAACAATTTTTTCGCTATTTAGCAGGGAAGTTCCCTTTAGATAACTGAATCCAAAAATAAAAATAAGTACGCATCCTATTATGAGGATTGCTGTTTTAACTTCACGGGAGGGGTTCAAAATATATTATGTTTAGTGAACACAAATTTAAAAATAATTTCTTGAACGACATCATTTTGATCTTTTGAGTGCCTCACTAATTGTTATTTTTTTATCCCCATCAAAGGCCACGATAAATGCTTTTGAATACCCTTTACTTTTTGCCTCTTGCAGTCGTTGCTGAGCTCTTTCATAGGTGGTGCTTTCACTGTAATAATAGCGGTATAGCTTTCCAGATTTTATCAGAGAGATTTCTTTTAAACCTTTGAAGTTGTAGGGTTTTAAATTCAGTTTATTTTTGCTGGCCGCTATCTGTACCTTAAACAATAGCGCGGTCTCCGCATTATTTGTACTCTGAATAATTTCAGTTTCTGCGGTGTTTTCTTCTCTGATGACTTCGCCAGCTATAAAACTTGCGTCACGGAGGTTCTTATAATTTACTATTGCTTTAGAAATAGCATTCGCCATATTTACTTGCCCTTTCGCTGAATTTAAAAAAGCGCCCTCTGATGCATTGGTTAAAAAACCTGTTTCAACTAAAACACTGGGCATGTAGGTATATTTTAATACAATAAAACCTGCTTGTTTTACGGTACGATCCTTTCTGTTTAAATTTTGAACAAAACTTTTTTGAATTGTATTTGCCACTGCGATGCTTTGGTCTAAATAAGTTTCTTGCATCAATATGAGACTAATTACCGACTCGGGATCATTAGGATCAAAACCATCATAATTTTTTTGATAATCTTCCTCCAAAAAGATCACAGAGTTCTCTTTTTGAGCGACTTTAAAGTTACGTTCATTTTCGTGTAACCCTAGTACAAAAGTCCCTGCTCCATAGGCCTTAGAAGATGTGAATGCGTCACAATGAATGGATATAAACAAGTCTGCATCTGCTTTATTGGCTATATCCGCACGCTTTATCAGATTAACAAAAACATCAGACTTTCTGGTATAGATGACTTTGACACCATTCATTTTTTCTAAAAGTGTTCCTGTTTTTAATGCAATATTTAATGCAATATTTTTTTCGAAATAACCATTTCCCCTGTTTCCCGAATCATGACCTCCATGGCCTGCATCTAAGACTACAACAAAAGGTTTTTCCTGAGCTGTTAAACTACTGGTATTACACCATAAAAGAAAAAAAGTCAGCATTGCTAAGGCAACTGATTTCTTCAGGATTTCTGAGGGGCGAGAATAAGGCAGAAAATCTTGATGCATCCTTAAAATTATCATTAATTTTGATGGTTTAAACCAAGCTTAACAAATTTAGGGTTTATCGCTTTGCAAACAAAGTTTTATCATATTACTTATATCCTCTTTTTTTTAGGAGTATTTTTTTGTTTTGGTCAAGAGAAAGAGGAGGCGATACCACAAGATGCTTTGTTGGACAGTATTTCCGCTCCACCAAAAAAACCTTTACTTCTTTCAAAAGTAAAATATTCAGCCATTGATTGTGTTCATTTCGACAAAAGGCAAAATAAACTCATCCTGGCCAATCAAGCCGAATTATACTATCAAGATATTGAGCTTAAAGCAGGAATCATAATTTTGGATTACGTGACTAATGAAGTTAACGCTGGAAGAATAATGATTGATTCTGCACTGGTTCAATACCCCTATTTTAAACAAGGACAAAACGAAGTAAATCCCGATTCTATTCGTTTTAACTTTGATAGTCAGAAAGCTTTAATTTGGAATTCAAAGTCTGGGCAAAATGGCATGGATATTTTTGCCTCGCTCACAAAGAAAGAAAACGACTCGGTTTATTACATAAAAGATGCTCGTGTAAGTACTGCAGGAAAACTGGTAGGCGATGACGAAGAAGGTATCGATTACTATTTCAAAGTGCGAAAAGGAAAAATTATTCCTGGTGGAAAAATAATTACGGGGTTTACAAATATGTTTATAGCAGATGTCCCTACTCCTGTAGGCTTACCTTTTGCCTATTTTCCCTCCTCCCAAAGCAAAGAGTCTGGATTTATTATACCCTCTATAGGAGAGAGTAATTTGAGAGGGTATTATATCCAAAACGGAGGGTATTACCTTGCCTTGTCCGATTATTTTGATTTATCCCTAATTACAGATTATTACACCAATGGGAGTTATGGCTTTCGTGGTGATTCACAATACAATGTACGCTATAAGTTTAGGGGTAATTTTAGTTTTCGCTATGAAAATCTAATCAATGAAGCTCGTGGACTTCCAGATTATTCTAAATCCACTGTTTTCAATGTGCGCTGGTCGCATACCAAAGATCCCAAGTCCAGCCCAAATTCTACTTTTTCTGCTTCAGTTAATTTTGGTAGTAGTGATTATTACAGGCAATCCGTTAACCAATTGAACTCCCCAAATTTTTTAAATAATAACTTGAGTTCTTCAATTTCTTATTCAAAAACTTTTCCTGCCTATCCTAGGGTCAATATCTCTTTAACAACAGCGATGTCTCAAAATTCGCAGTCTAAGTCTGTAAATCTAACACTCCCAACCTTCCAAGCTAATATGGAAAGGATTTTTCCTTTTGCACCAAAAGTAGGAGCTAAAAAAGGGTTTTTCCAAAACATTAATTTTCAATACTCTACAAGAGCTGAAAATCGAATCATTACAACAGAAGAGGCTCTTTTTGGCCCTAATATGTTTGACGATGCTAAATCAGGAATGAAACATAACATCCCTATTAGCACCAATTTTAAACTTTTTAAATACTTGAGTCTCTCTACCAATGCTAATTACGAAGAAGTTTGGACTCAAAACACCATTCGAATTAACGATTTTAATCCCGAAACCAATAGTGCTGTAACAGACACCATAAACAAAATCGGAACCTTTAGACAATACAATCTTGGGGTCTCCCTAGGAACCACCATTTACGGTACGGTTAATTTTAATGAAGATAAAAAAATCCAATCTATAAGACATACGATTCGCCCAAGCATAAGCTACTCTAACCGCCCAAGCTTTGAACAATATTATGACACATACATAGTTGATGCAGAGGGAAATACAGCTCAATACACACGTTATAAAAACAGTCTTTTTGGTTTGCCTTCTAGAAGTCTGGCAAATAATATGTCGATAAGCATTGGTAATAATTTTGAAGCAAAAGTAAAAGATAAAGACACTACAGCCACAGAACCCAAAAAGGTTGTATTACTGAATAATTTAAATCTAAGTACCGCTCATAATTTTGCTGCTGACAGTTTGAGGTGGAGTCCAGTTCGAATTAGTACTGGTTTAAACCTTTTAAAAAATAAGATGACTGTTAATATGGGGAGCACCTTTGATCCTTATACACTGGATAAAAACAACGTTCGTGTCAATACCTATCATATTACTAATGGAGGAGGTTTGTTGAGATTAACAAGTGCCAATGTCAATTTAAATTATTCCTTTTCCAGTACTCAATTTGAAGGGAGTGAAGACGAAAACGAATACAATCAACGGGAGGCTACCTCCAGCGGAGGAAGAGACGATGATTTATTTGGTAGAGCCGAAGACTTTTCTGATCGAAGGCTCAATGAGGAAGAGGATAAACCTACAGCTACCTACCCTAGTTACCGAACTAAAATCCCTTGGGATTTAAAACTAGCCTATTCTTTAACTTACAATAATGCGCAAGGCCAACGTGATTTCTCCAATAATTCTCTCATGTTTTCAGGAAATGTAGAATTAACACCCAAATGGAGAGTAGGGGTTTCTTCTGGATATGACTTTAAGGGAAAAGGATTTACTTACACTCAGTTACGATTTGATCGAGATTTGAATAGTTGGCGATTAAATTTCAGTTGGGTACCCTTTAGTGACAGGGCATCCTGGAACTTTTTTATTGGTATCAAGTCAGGTTTATTGAGTGATATTAAGTATGAAAAACAAAGTGAACCCAACCGGTCTTATTAAACACTTATTTTCTTAATTTTAAGAAAATATACTTCTCGTGAAAAAAGAAATCATTACTACACTTAATGCCCCTGCACCAATAGGTCCCTATAATCAGGGTGTGAAAGTTGGAAATACACTATACATCTCTGGACAAATACCTTTAGTTCCCTCAACCATGGAGCTTTTTAGTGGTACTATAAAGGAAGAAACACAATTGGTAATGGAACATCTTCTAGCCATACTAGAAGCTGCCCAAATGTCTTTTGAAAATGTTGTTAAAAGTTCCATTTATCTTGATGACATGAATAATTTTGGAGAAGTCAATCAGGTTTACGGAGCTTATTTTGACAATGACACTGCTCCAGCACGTGAAACAGTAGCTGTAAAAACCTTACCCAAATCAGTACGCATTGAAATCTCTATGATTGCAGTTAAATAGAGGCTATTTAGCTATTTCTATGAGTCTTTTGTGAAATTTTACTAATTCTTCAATGGGTCGTTGCACAATTCTTCCCATTCGAAGCCCTTTGGCATTTAGTGCAGCTTCGATTTCATCTTTTAGAAAAAAGGAGATGGATCCTATAAAATGGATGGGGACCTCACGGGCATTGTCAAATTGTAAAATTTGGTGGTTGATAAAACGCTCCAGTCCATTTTTTATTATCTCCTGAAAAACTGAATTCTTTTTATGTTTTATTAAAAACTTAGAAAAGGTCGCCAAATAGGTGTTTGGATTCTCTCTTCGATAAATATTCTCTTTGATCGTATTTGGACTTAAGTCGTATTCTTTTTCAAATTCTGTTGCCAACTCTTTTGGCATTGAGTTAAAATAATAACTACGAATTAATTGTTTTCCAAAAAAATTCCCACTTGCTTCATCCATCAAAACATAACCCAACGAATCAACACGCTGTTCGATTTCTTCCCCATCAAAATAAGTACAGTTTGACCCTGTCCCTAATATACATACTATGGATTTTTCATTGGGTTTAGAAGCCGCATAAACAGCGGCATAAGTATCTTCTTTTATGATAATTTCACTATCAATAAATATCTCATCAAAGACTTTTCGAATTCGCGTCTGGGGAGATTCCACACCACAACCCGCACCATAGAAATATAAATGAGTAACCTGTTTTCTGTTTTGAAACAGATCAAAATTATTTATGATTCTTTCTTTTAAAATGGCACTGGAAAGCACTTGGGGATTGAGACCCAAAGTTTGAGTGGAAAAAATTACTTTACCAGCAGCGTCAACAGCTATCCAATCCGTCTTTGTTGATCCGCTATCTACAACTAAAATCATCTTTTTTAGAAAAGCTTATAGTTGATTAATGTGTTTTGCTAAGTCAATTAGTTTGTTTGAATAGCCACATTCGTTGTCATACCAAGAGATGATTTTAAAGAATCGAGGGTTTAATTCCATACCCGCCCCTGCATCAAAAATAGAAGTTCTAATATCACCTACGAAGTCTTGAGAAACCACAGGTTCTTCTGTGTAACCCAAAATATTTTTTAAATCAGTCTCCGCATGCTTTTGCATAACCTTTTTTATCTCATCATAAGAAGTGTCTTTTCCTAATCGAACGGTTAAATCCACAACAGAAACATTAGCAGTAGGGACACGAAAGGCCATTCCGGTTAATTTGCCAACTAAAGCAGGAATAACCTTAGTGACAGCTTTTGCTGCACCAGTAGAGGCTGGCATAATGTTTACTAAAGAACTTCTTCCTCCTCTAAAATCTTTTTTTGAAGGACCATCTACAGTAAATTGGGTAGCTGTAGTGGCATGAACAGTAGTCATTAAACCTTCTTCTATCCCAAAGTTATCGTTAAGTACTTTTGCGATGGGTGCCAAACAATTGGTCGTACAAGAGGCATTGGAAACAATTGTTTGATTCGCAGTAGCTTCATTGTGATTGACACCCATTACAAACATAGGTGCATCTGCCGAA
>JALRDC010000017.1 GCA_023262245.1 Flavobacteriaceae bacterium | reverse complement strand
ACTGTAATTTCTCCTTTAAGACCGTATTTGACCCCTGCGATCGATCGATCGATATTTTCAAAGAGATAGTCCGAATTTTTTAATGGTGGAAAAACTCCTGAAACACCTTCTCCATTTGCGAGATGACACTGTAAACAAAAGTCTTGATAGATTATTGCTCCTGCAGCAATACTTTCAGCTTTAGTTTTTTGAGGGAATAATTTGGTGGATAGAAAACCAAGAGCTACTAAATAAGAAAGAAATAGTATTCTCATGAAGTTGGAACAATTTTTACGATTCCTTTTCCTTCTACACCCAGGTAGAGATATCCATCAGGTCCTTCCACAACGTTTCGTACTCTTCCAATTTTATCCAATATTTTTTCACGTTTTACTACTTTATTTTTTTTAATAACGAGTCGTTCTAAGTATTCAAATTTTAAAGAGCCAACAAAGAGATTATTCTTCCATCCTTTGTATACGTTAGATGTAGAAAATGCCATACCACTTGGACCTATGGAGGGTACCCAGTAGTAGAAAGGCTGTTCCATGTTGGGAGCGGCAGTTTTGTCGGTAATTGGAGTTCCGCTATAATTGATTCCGTAAGTGATTTTGGGCCAGCCGTAATTTGTTCCTTTTTTGATGATGTTAATTTCATCTCCTCCTTTTGGTCCGTGTTCGTTTTCCCATACTTCTCCTGTCTTTGGGTGAACAGTCATTCCTTGTGGATTTCGGTGACCATAGGAAAATACAGCCTCTTTTGTACCTGTTTTATTTACAAAGGGATTGTCTTCCGGGATGGAACCGTCTAGGTTTAAACGGTATACTTTTCCACCATCTCTACTTAGATCTTGGGGGTTGACGTCTCTATTTCCTCGATCTCCAATACTAAAATACAGATGTCCTTTTTGATCAAAAACAATACGTGAGCCCCAATGCTGCCCTTTTTTTGAATTTGGCTCCGCTTTGTAAAGCAACTTTACATCGCTAAGTTGGGTTCCGTTTAAAGTGCCGCAGTACAATGAGGTGTTTCCCCCTTGATCATCTCCTTCTGTATTTGCTCCTAGGGTCATGTATATAATTTTATTTTTTGAGAAATCAGGATGTAAGGCAACATCAAGTAGCCCTCCTTGACCTCTTACATAAATATCGGGCAGGCCACTTACTTCAGACTTCACCCCCTCTTTAATATGATATAAGATCCCCGATTTTTCTGTTACCAGCAATTCGTTAGAACTGATGAACGCCATACCCCAGGGTATTTCTAAACCGTCTACTACAATTTCATAAGTATAATTTGTAGTTTCAGGAGTTTCGATTATAGGAGTATTCTCCTGAGCGCATCCTACTTGGAGGATAAAAAAAGAAAAAACTAGAGTTAAGATATTTTTTTTCATAAAGCGGTGCATTTGTTTTTACAATAATTTATACACGAACTTACTAAATTTTAAAAGATTTTAAACAGTGGGACAGTTGTATCTTTCTATAAATTATAAGAATAGTTGAAGTCAATAGACTTAGCTCTTGTTTTGATAAACGATTTTGGTTTTTTCTCCAGAAGTTCGCAATTCAACTTTTAATTTAGCATCACTTTCATCATCATCAAAACTACAACCTACGCTTACAGTATTTTTTCCAGAGCCTACTTTAAAATCTGAAGAATTGATCTTGAATTTTTTGATTACTTCCCAATTCGCTTTGTATAGCACTGCCTCGTCTTTTCCGTTATACTTTAGAATTTGCCCTTTTTTGATAGTCATCGGAAGTTTAATTTTTTTGTAGTTATTGAGTTCCAAATGCACATTACTTACATTGCAATTATTTGGGCTAAGTACAAAATTTAAAATTTGTTCTTTAGCAGGGTTTTCAAAATTAAATTCAGATTCAAGAGGTTCTCCAGGCTGTTTTGCTTTTTTTGTGTGATTAAAAATATTGGAATAAACTTCTTTCCAATTCCATGAATTGGAATCAATTCTTTCAATGGAAAACTCTTTTGAGTTATCCCGCATCATTTCTTTTTGATCTTCGGTAAACGAATTAGAAATCCTTAATTTTTCCCAATCCTTGATCAACTCTAGAATTTGATTTGATTTGTAATTTCGTTCAACACTTTTACTGTCCGCTACCAAAGCATAACCCGCACTATATCCTGCAGAACGTGCGAGCATCCATTCAATGTCTTCAACACTAGTTTCAGCGGTCATGCGAAACCAGCCCAGCATACCCGGCATAAAATTTCTTTGAAAATAGGCCTGATTGTTAAATCGATATTCAGTTTGACTTTCTCGAAATCCTGCATACCAAGGTTCACCCCAGTTCATTCTTGAGTATATATGCCAAAAGAAATGGGTCGTGCGACTTGCATCGATAATCAGGTGCTTTTTTAGTTCCGGATTCAAATTGTTATACCATGTATAAGGCATTAAGGACTCTCCATAGGTTCCTAAGCCTGTAGAACGATTTCCTTCAAGACCATCAAATGAAATTTGACGCATCCCCGTTTTATTATATAAAGCAGCTAAGCGCTCGGACATTTCAATGGTGAGATCGGCATTGGTTAAAAATACCTTATAGGCATGGTCTAAAAGTTTAGAAATCTCTTCCCCTTGAGAATGATTGCTCGCCTTGGTGTTAAAAGCTCCACGTTGACAGTCCAGTAGTTTCCATGGTTCGGATTGAGAGATTCCGCCATAACGTATCAATTCTTTTCCTATCATGACTGTTTTTAAATTGTTGTTTTTTTCAGCATTGAAAAAATCGGGGGATGCAATTGGTATCTCAGTCGTTTTTTTGTCAATAGATGCCGTAATTACAGAACTCCCTGCCTTAGCTAATCTCTTATCTGGAATGGGTGTGACATAAGGATCGTTAGTTGTTATAAAGTTCGATAAACAATGCGTTCCGAGATTAATTCCCTCTTGTTTTGCCTTGTCAACACATTGTTTTAAGCCTTCGATACCGTTGGGAAATTCGTCTTTATTTATTTCAAAATGTCCCCAGTTTTTAAATGTATTGCCATAATGATAAAGATATTTTAAGCCTGCTTTTTTTGTAAGTGTAATA
>JALRDC010000014.1 GCA_023262245.1 Flavobacteriaceae bacterium | reverse complement strand
ATGAGGAAAATAGTGCTGCCACTACTTTTATTGTGTTTGGCTTGTAAACCCACCACAAAAGAAAACCCTCCATCCCTTAGCGATGTTTTAGAAAATTACTACCAAGAAAGCTTGGCACTCTATCGTTTACCTGCCACTTATCAAGGAGATACCCGTTATAACGACACCTTGCCCAATTATCTATCAACTGAATTTCAAAACAAAGAAAAAGCCTTTTACACTTACTATTTGGAGCAAATTCAACGCTTTGACGACAAAAGCTTAAGTGAGGAAGAACAACTCAGTAAAAAGATATTACAATGGGAATGTAAATTGAATTTAGAAGGAATGAAATTTCCTACAGATTTGGTTCCCATCGATCAGATGTGGGGCTTTCAGTTAACCATAGGGCAACTTGCCAGTGGAGCCAGTGCGCAACCTTTTAAGACGGTTCAGGACTACGAAAATTGGCTGATTCGCCTTGATGGCTATCTGGAGTGGCTTGCTTCATCAAAAATCAAAATGAAAGAGGGGATGGACAAGGGTTGGACCCTTCCAAAGTCTTTAATTAAAAAGGTTTTACCCCAACTTGAAGCAATGACCACAACCGATTTAGATCAACATTTGTTTTACAGTCCCATTCGAAAGTTTCCTGATGGCTTTAGCGAGGAGGACAAAGAAAACCTGAGTGCTCGTTATGCGGACAAAGTCCTAAACAAAATTGTTCCCGCTTATAAAAAATTACACAATTTTATGGCTACCGAATACAATGATGTAGCGCGTACTTCTAGCGGTATTAATGCCTTGGAAGGAGGGAAGGACTACTATGCACATGCCATAAAGAAATATACCACTACCGAAATGAGCGCAGAAGAAATTCACCAACTGGGACTGGACGAAGTAGCGCGCATTGGAAACGAGATGAACAAAATCAAAGAGCAAGTAGGATTTTCAGGAGATTTAAAAGCCTTTTTTAATCATGTCCGAAACCGTAAAGAACTCATGCCGTTTGATCATCCTCAAGAGGTCATTGAGAACTTTTACGCCATTCAAAGTAGAATGATGCCTCAAGTCAACAAGCTCTTTGAGCTTCAACCCAAAACTCCTTTTGAAGTCCGGCGAACAGAAGCTTTTCGCGAAGCCTCTGCCAGTGCCGAATACAATCCCGGTTCCCTAGAAGTGGGTCGCGCAGGAATTTTTTATGTCCCCATTCCCAATGTTGAAGAATACAATGTGTATTCTGATGAAGACTTGTTTTTGCACGAAGCCATACCCGGACATCATTTTCAAATTTCGCTACAACAAGAAAACACCAACTTACCCTCTTTTAGAAAAAACCTTTGGTATAGTGCCTATGGAGAAGGGTGGGCCTTATATACCGAGTCTTTAGGAAGAGAATTGGGCTTGTATGAAGATCCGTATAAATATTTTGGAATGTTAGGAGCGGAAATGCATCGAGCCATTCGCTTGGTTGTTGACACCGGACTGCATGCTAAAGGATGGTCACGAGAAAAAGCAATACAATATTCTTTAGACAATGAAGCGGAATCTGAAGCCAGCATCATTTCAGAAATCGAACGCTATATGGCAAATCCCGGACAAGCCCTTTCTTACAAAATAGGGCAACTCAAGATTCGGGAGTTACGAAAGCGTGCAGAAACTGCCCTAGGTAAAGATTTTGATATTCGCGTATTCCACCGTATCGTTTTGGAGTCCGGGTGCATTCCCTTAGCGTATTTAGAAGATAAAATTAATGCTTGGATTACTTCCAAAAAAGCCTAATTTAGAAGTTGTATGAATATAAATCCCGATGTGTTTGCCTTTTATAAGGCGTTAGCTAAAAACAATAACCGCGAGTGGTTTGAACCACAAAAGGCGCGTTTCAAGGCTCTGGAAGCAGAGGTAAAGGCCTTTAACGAAGAAGTAAAAGCAGGACTAGAAGCAACCGATGAAATTGAAAAAGTTAAAATGTTTCGTATTTATCGCGATGTGCGTTTTTCAAAAAATAAAACTCCCTTTAAAACTCATTTCGGAATCAGTTTTCACAGAAAAAAACCTCATTTAAGAGGGGGCTATTACATGCATATTGCACCGGGTGATAGCTTTCTAGCTACCGGCTTTTGGGATCCCAATCCTGCAGATTTATTGCGAATAAGAAAAGAATTGGAAATGGATGCAAAAGAACTGCGAGACATCATATCCGCTCCGGATTTAAAAAAAACTTGGGGTGCCCTTCAAGGGGATACCGTAAAAACGGCTCCTAAAGGTTTTGCTAAAGACCATCCTGATATTGACTTGATCCGACATAAACAATTCCTTTTCATCAAAAAATTTGACGACAAAACGGTACTTTCGTCAAACTTTAAAAACCAAGTAATAAAAGATTATGCTGCCATACGTCCTTTTTTTGATTATATGAGCAGTATTTTGACAACTGATTTAAATGGCGTATCACTTTTGTAGATTAAAAAAATTATGAAAAAATCATCCCTAATTTTAAGTCTGGGCTTCTCTATTGTATTTTTAGGTTGTGCTGCATTAAAAAACAACACCCTTTCACGTCCCGCTTATGTTCAAGCAAAAGTCGATTTAGCAGCTGTTAATGAAGACAAAGTACAAGTGAGTCTTTTTCCGCCAACAATAACCACTGACGAAATCAATTTCTACATCCCGCAGATTGTCCCTGGTACCTATGAATATTCAAATTTTGGTCGCTTTATTGAAAACATTAAAGCGTTTGACGCCAAAGGAAATCAATTAGAGGTTACGGCACTAGATGAGAACAGTTGGAAAATTTTAGAAGCTAGAAAACTAGATAAAATCACTTACTGGACCCAAGACACCTTTGATGGGCCTGAAGGAAATGAGATTTATCCTATGGGAGGCACAAATTTTCAAGAAGGGGAAACCTTTTTACTGAATTTACACAGTATGATCGGATATTTTGAGGGAATGAAAAACACAGCATACCGTCTGAGTATTCGTTCTCCAAAAAACCTAGAAGCCTTTACATCCCTTCCTTCCATTTCAAAAAGTGATACTTTAGATGTCTTTTCCGCAAAACGTTATTTTCATATTATAGACAATCCTATTTTATACAGTAAACCCAATGCCGTTTCGTTTGATTTAGACAATATTAAAGTTGGTCTTGCAATTTATTCACCAACAGGCGTTCACAAAGCAGAAAGCTATAAAGAAGCAATAGAGGAGATGATGATTGCACAAAAGAAATTCTTAGGAGAAGCAAATAATACGCCCTCCTACGACATTCTTTTACACCTTATGGATATGGACGACCTACAATATTTTGGCGGGATGATGGGTGCCTTAGAACACCATACTTCAACGACCGTGGTTTTTGTAGAACAAATGCAAGCGCAAGAACTCACCCAAAGTCTGGTTGATGTAGTTTCTCATGAATTTTTTCACACGCTCACTCCATTAAATATTCACTCCGAAGAAATACACAATTTTGAATACAATAGACCTTTAATGTCAAAGCACCTCTGGATGTATGAGGGAACTACTGAATACTTTGCAAATTTATTTCAAATCAATCAAGGCCTAATCGATGAGCAAAACTTCTACAATCGTATTTTAGAAAAGCTTAACTACTCCAGACGATATGACGACAGTATGTCATTTACTGAAATGAGTGCTGGTATTGTGGAGGAACCCTATCAATCTAATTATGCTAATGTTTACCAGAAAGGAGCTCTAATCAATATGTGTTTAGACCTTATCATAAGAGAGCAGAGTGGAGGAGAAAAGGGGATTCTTTGGGTAATGCAAAATCTGGCCAAACGCTATGGAACCGATAAACCTTTTAAAGATCCAGAACTTATTGATGAAATTGTTGCAATGACTTATCCTGAGGTAGGGGTATTTTTTAAGAATCACGTAGAAGGAACAACTCCTATCAATTATCTAGATTACTTTAAAAAAGTAGGATTGATGATGGGAGAGACGGAAGTACCTTTGCCCAGTATTCTTTTTAAAGACAATCAAAGTCCGTTTTTTTCACCACAACCTAATAAGAATGGTGTGGTACAATACGTAGTCAATGGTTTGAATACAACCATAGAAAAAATGGGGGTAAAAGAAGGGGATGTGTTTCTCGGTTTGGACGGTAAAATGCTTCCCGAAATAAAGCAAGAAAACGGTGATCAAATAAATGCTGTTTTTTCTCCGAGTTTTATGTGGGATGACAAAACCGAATTTAGCATCACTGTTCAACGAGGTGAAGAAGTACTTACACTAAGCGGAGTTACAGGAAGCCCTAGTGCAAAAACGATTGGTGTGGTAGAAGATCCCGCTGCTGACGCAAAAGCCAAAGCGCTTCGTAAGGCTTGGATGAAAAATTAATACTATTTTTTTAGGTCATTCTTTTTTTAACGTCCTTAGCTTCGCTAGAATGAGCTCTATCACCATTTGCTCTTGGCGCATGGGAAAGAGATGTCCCGCAGCTGAAACTTCAATAAATTCAAAAGAAGCCTTCTTAAAGTGTTCTTTTGCAAACGCTACATTGGGTTGAAAAGGAACAATTTTATCTCGCGTTCCGTGAAGCATCCATACCGGAACTTCCATTTTACCCCAATCGTCAACCAAACGTTTTAAGGAAGCAGCGTGAGCCCGTTTTTCCTTTTGAGCCACGATAAAACTTTGTGGAACCATCCACTTAGTCAAATTATATTCTGCCAATCTACCCACCTTGAAATAGCGCTCTGCTTCAGGGTCTAGTGCGGGAGCCAACAGCATTACTCCGTCACAAAAAGCAGCACCTTCCAAAGACATTTTTGCCGCAATTGGCCCTCCATAAGACCATCCGATTAATAAAGATGGGAGCGAGGGATTGTGGTATTTTTTAATAATGGGAAGAAGGCTTTGTGCCTGTAGTTCAATCTTAGGATACGAAAAACCAAACTCGGAATACCCGTAACCTAAACGATCAAAGCTAATCAGATTGGCGTGCTTGTTTAAAATGCTATCGGTCAGATAGACATCAAAATTATCACTTGCTCCCGGGGCTCCGTGAATAAAAAATAATGTGGGGAGGTCTGGATTGAATTCTTGTGAATGTATGTGCCGCAATGTGTAACCCAGATAAGTTTCGTAGTGTATTTCTGCAAGAAGACCGTATTTAGCAAAACGCTTTTTCACTTTGTTATCTGAAGTCCGGAAGCTTGCCCACGCACCACAAGCACATGCCAATAATAGAAATAGGCATAGCAAGAGGAGAAAGAGTGTTTTTCTGAACATTTGGGAACGAATTTAGAATTCTAAAATAATTTATTTTTTTAATTTTTTTTTTGAAAATAATTTTCATAAGTCTATTTTTAAGTAATTAATCACTCATGAATAAAAAGAAGAAAATTTTAGATGCAGCCCTGTTTCTTTTTGCAAATGATGGGATCGCAGCAACCTCAACAAAAGCTATCGCGGAACATGCTAAAGTTTCCGAAGGGCTCATCTTTAGACATTTTAGTAATAAAGAAGTTCTTTTGCAATCCATACTAGATCAGATCGTCGAACAAATAAATAAAAGTATTGAAGTAATTCTTAAAATTGAACATCCAAGAGTGCTTTTAAAACAATTTATGTCCATTCCGTTTCAGTTCAAAAAGCAAGATGAACTATCCTGGCGTTTTTTATTAAGTCATCAATGGAGAAATTTTGATACATTTCAAAACTTAATGAATACAATAGAAGTTCGAATCACCCAAGCTTTTAAAATTTTAGATCGTGAGGATCCTAAAACTGACGCACAATGTTATTTAGCTTTTTTTAATGCTATTATAACTGTAGTCCTTACACAAAAGACTCCCAATGCCTTTGCTATGGTAAATAATATACTTGAAAAATTTGATTTAACCTAAATATTTAAGTATGTACTTACTTTTACTTTATAAAATAGAATGATTTATTTTACTAAATATAATTTATGTTATGTAAAATAACATATTTTTAAATTTATTGTACATTTGATCGTTGTTTAATTCTTACCCCCCATTATGAAATTTCTAAAACGTACTGGAATTGTATTGTTATCATTGGTATTGTTGGCAATACTCTATTTTGCTTATGGTTTATACATAAACCCA
>JALRDC010000138.1 GCA_023262245.1 Flavobacteriaceae bacterium | reverse complement strand
CCAAGGTGGTAGTTTCCGCGACCGAAGCAGTGGCGAACGCAAAACAACAACTGGCTGCAGCGAAAGATGACGCAGCGAAAAAGGCTAAAATATGTTTGATGAAATATTTTTCGTCTTCATTCAATTTAGTATTCCAATCGGTTAAATCTTGATGTAAATCAATTTCTTCTGCAGTCCAGAAGCTAGCCTCCATTTTCTTGTACCATTCCCATATGTCGTGATGTTGAATTGGGAAAATTACAAAGCGGTTTTCATTTTCTTGGAGGATCGGTTCTACTGCTGCCATCTGATTTGTGATTTTATTGATTAAAAATTCTTTGATTTATGTTCCACAAAGATTCTAAATTGTGGTGAAAATTGAAAGAGCAACTTTTCCACAATGCAGCTTAGTTTTTAACAAAAATTGGTTTTAAAGCTTTTTTTTATAAAAAAAGAGGAGTTTTAACTATTTGGTAATGAGATGGTTAATTTTTAAATTACGCCGCAGCCCCTTAAAACATTACAAATTTTTCAAGAGCTCTTTTTTGCATGCTTACTTAAGGATGTGTACCAAGCTGCTCCGAATTTTCTTATCAATGCAGTTTTAACAAATTGATAAACGGGGATTTTTAAAGATTCTCCTAAGGCACAAGCCTCTGAACATATGGACCAACTGTGGTAATTTACTGCTGTCATCTCTTGATATTCTTGCACTCTTACAGGGTACAAATGACAAGAGATTGGTTTTTGAAAATCTATTACGCCTGTTTGATAAGCTTTTTCTATTCCACAGGAGGCGATGCCAGAATCTGAAAAAACAGTATAAGCACATTCTTTTCCATCGACAAGTGGGGTCTCCAGGTCTCCGTCCAACCCTTGGACAAAAACACCCTGATTTTCTATAGCTTTTATTCCTTTCTTATTTAAAAAAGGTTTAATTTTTTGATAATTTTTTTTGAGAAAAGTAACTTCTTCTTTTTCTAAAGGGGCTCCTGCTTCGCCTGCCACACAACATTCTCCTTTACATTTAGCAATATTACAGACAAAATCTTCCGACACAATAGTGTCGGACACCAGAGTATTTTCTATTGAGATCACGCTTTTTTTTATAAAAATAAACATTTTAAAAATGCTTGATTCAAAGATTGCTCTTAGATTTGCAAAAAAATAAAGTGCCGTGTTTGATTTTAAAGAAATTCTTACTGCTAGCGTTGTTCTATTTGCTGTAATTGATATTATTGGAAACATCCCTTTGATCATTTCGCTCAGAGAAAAGGTAGGACATATCCAATCGGAAAAGGCATCTTTGATCGCAACAGTGATTATGATTGGCTTCTTATTTTTGGGGGAAGAGATTCTAAAACTTATTGGGATTGACATCAATTCTTTTGCTGTTGCAGGTTCTTTGGTCATCTTTTTTTTAGCGCTAGAAATGATTTTAGGAATTACTATTTATAGAAATGATGCTCCAGAAACAGCTTCTATTGTCCCCCTGGCATTTCCAATGATTGCTGGAGCTGGAACCATGACTTCTCTCTTGTCTTTAAGAGCAGAATATCATGTATTGAATATTATTATTGCCATCCTCATCAATATTTTATTTGTCTACATTATTTTAAAGTCTTCTAAAATGATTGGACGTTGGTTAGGAAAATCAGGAATTAATATCATTAGAAAAGTTTTTGGAATTGTTCTGCTAGCAATAGCCGTAAAACTTTTTACATCAAATATTGGTCAACTTTTTTAATCGAAAATCCAATTATGAAAATCGTTCTACCATTATTTATTGTCCTATCCTTTGGCATGTGTGTCTTTAATTTATCCCAGATTAATTGGGGAAGTCCTTTGGCGGGTGATAGCAGTGTTGCGGTAATTGGTTCTATGGCTTCGGCAAGTGCGTTTTTATTATTAGTGATTTTAATGCTTTCGAAAAGAATAGCTCAAAAGCTTAAAAAATAAATCAACGACTTTCGATTTCATCTAGAGCCCTTCTAATAAAAGGATCTTTTTGATTGATGATGCGGATGTACATATTTTCATCAAATAGCTGAAGTGCAATGTAGGCTTTGATGGAAGTTAAAATACTTTCTTCATTTTCTTCATTGACTTCAATAGGGAGGCTGTTGTTCCTACAAAAGCGTTTAAAAGATTCTATAAATTCTTTTTGAAAGGGTAAGGGTTCGTTATAAAATCGAGGAGCATTAGTAAAATCATACTTTTTATAGTTTTTATCAAGTTCTTGAAAAACAAATAGATCGATGAAATTAGATCCAATTAAAAAGCGGTTCCAAGCTTCCTCTAGGCTGTCGTGGTTTGAGATGTAAATGTCCGGAGTGATCCCACCCCCCCCGTAGACGGTTCTTCCCTTTGGAGTGGTGTAAACAAGGCTATCATTCACTGGAATGTTAGACGGATCTTCCATTTCACCGGTTCGGTAGCGCTCTCTAACTTCAGCATAATAATCTGATCTACTGGAAGAGTCATAAGGCCTTTGAATGGAGCGTCCTGTGGGAGTGAAATAGCGGGCTGTAGTTAGTCTAATTTGATCTCCTTGACCTAAAGGCATTTGTTGCTGAACCAGTCCTTTTCCAAACGTACGACGCCCCATAATCAACCCTCTATCATTGTCTTGTATAGCTCCTGCAATTACTTCACTTGCAGAGGCCGAGTCTTCGTCAACAAGGACATAAAGACCGCCAGATTCAAAAAGTCCCTTTGAGGAGGATACAGTTCGTTCTCTTTTTCCATTACTCCCTTCAACAATGACAATAGGCTTTTTTGCCTCTAAGAAATCATCTGCTATTTGTTTTGCAGGTAACAGATACCCTCCTGGGTTTCCTCTTAGATCTAAGATCAAATCTTTCATCTCTTGACTTAATAAAGAAGATAAAGCTTCTTTAAACTCGGGATAGGTAGTTTGGGAAAATCGATTGATTTTGATATACCCGGAGTGGTTATTAATCATGTATGAAGAATTTACACTTGGCAGGGGCACTGGACCTCTTACAATGTCAAATACATAGATAGAATCTTCCTTTTTTCTATAAACCGTTAGTTGAACTGGTGTAGACGAATTGCCTTTTAATCTAGAAATGATTTGTTCATTTTCTAAAGCTTTAGAATAGAGCGTGTCCTGATCGGCCATTAAAATTCGATCGCCAGACTTTAATCCAGCCCGTTCGCTTGGTCCGCCTTCTAGAACACGACTCACTGCTATTGTATCTTGTTGCATACGAAACTGAACACCTATTCCTTCAAAGTTTCCTTGCATACTTTCTGATAAGGACTCACTTTGAACCGCAGGAATATAAACAGAATGCGGATCTAAAGCTTCTACGATATCCTCTATAACCACACGAACCAAACTGTCTGCATTTATTTTATCCACATAGTCTCTTGTCAAATAGGTCATCAATCGATTTAACTTATTTATGCTAGGATGACTTTGATATACTGTATCCAAATTAGGATTTAGATGAGATCCAAAAAGATATCCAATTGCTGCGGAAAGCAAGACTATTAGGAACAAAAAAATGGTGTTTCTTTTCAAACTTTAAAGTATTTCTTCTGCTATATGACTTAAAGCAACTCCCGCTTTTTCTAAAAATTCTAATCCTGACACATCCTTGTAGGCTTTAGCATAAACTACCCGTACAATTCCAGACTGATGGATCAATTTGCTACACTCTTTACAAGGAGAAAGAGTTATGTATAACGTAGCTCCTTTACATGATTGTGTGGAAGCTGCAACTTTTAATATTGCGTTAGCTTCCGCATGAAGCACATACCATTTTGTGTAATTTTCTTCATCCTCACAAACATTTTCAAAACCCGAAGGGGTCCCATTATACCCATCAGAGATGATCATACGATCTTTAACAATTAGGGCTCCTACTTTTTTTCGTTCACAGTAGGAAAGCTGTCCCCATGTTTTAGCCATTCTTAAGTAGGCTTTGTCGTACTTTTCTTGCTTCTCTTTCCCCATTAATACGAAGATAGTATTTAGGATTTAATCTTATTTAAATTCGTTCAAAAATCATTCCTAAGGCTTGGGAAAGAATCATTGCTCCAACTAGAAATTCCCATTTCTTTTTAGACTGTCGGAATTTGTGCGTGATTATATAACTTAGAATAAGCACTCCTAGTACAATCATAATTTGAGCCAGCTCGACCCCTACGGCAAATGAAAATAAAGACAAACTGACAGCGTCTTGAGGAATAAGCATGGTAAAATAACGGCCAAAGCCCAAACCATGAATCACTCCAAAAACTAAAGTTATGAAGGGAAAGAAAAAAGATTTACTTAGCATCATCTCGTGCTGTGAAGGAAAAAATAAAGTAATTGCATTAAGTCCAATGGTAATGGGGATCAATAATTCAATCCAATAGGCGGAAAAGGTTATTCCAGCATAAAAATTTCCCACTAAAGAGAAGGTGTGCCCAAGGGTAAAAAGCGTTACCCACCAGAGTAACTTCTTGCCTTGATAAAATGCAAAAGGCATGGCTAGTGTAATTATAAAATAAAAATGATCCAAACCTTCCCAATCAATTACATGCCAAAAACCAAGCTTTAAATAAAACCAAAGTGTTTCCATTATAATCCTCTTTCTTTTTGAATGGCCTCATAAGCCTTTTGAACTTCTTGAAATTTTTCCTGAGCACCCTTCACTAAAGCAGGGTCTTTTGATTGCAATTTATCGGGGTGGTATTTTTTAGCCATTTCTCTATAAGCTTTTTTGATTTCTGCAGCAGTAGCTTCTGGAGTAATTTCCAAAATTTTATACGCGCTATCAGTTGCTTTCAGGAACATGGCTTTGATGCTCTCATAATCAGCAACTCGAATACCTAATGCAGCTGCAATTTGTTGAATTTTATCGAGTTCTGTTTGAGAAATGGTACCATCTGCATTGGCAACGCCAAAAAGAAAATGCACTATTTGAAGTCGGGTTTCATAGGCGGTTCTTGTAACAAAAATTTGTGTGAGCGCACTTATGTTTTGAACTTCTTTTTTTACCTGTTCATTAAAGGTTTCAAAAAGAATTGATGCTTCTACTCTACCATAGTTTGCTATAAAAAAGTTTCTTACAAATTGTAACTCCTGTGCTTTTACTTGTCCGTCAGCTTTAATGACCAACGCAGAAAGAGCAAGGAGATTGAGCTGGAAATTTCCCGTAGTAGAGTTTGAGACACGCGTTTGAAAAAAGGTTGTAGACCCTCCAAAGAGTTGATCCATCATTCCCCCAATAAAAAATCCTAATAGGGCTCCAGGAAATCTAAAAAGGAAATAGCCAAAAAACGCCGCTATCCATTTAATCATAATCGGTCTTTCATTTTGTACAAATTTGACAAATAAAATTGGGGCTACAAAACCCTTTGAGATTGCATTAATTTATATCTTTGAAAAAAAAAATTATGTACCCAGAAGAATTAGTAAAACCCATGCGTGAAGAGCTAACAAATATTGGATTTAACGAGTTAGCGACTTCAGAAGATGTTTCAAAAGCTTTAGCAAAATCTGGTACTACCCTTGTAGTTGTAAACTCTGTTTGTGGTTGTGCAGCAGCCAATGCAAGACCTGGAGTTCACATTTCTTTACAAAGCGAAAAAACTCCGGATCAACTGGTAACCGTTTTTGCTGGTGTAGATACCGAGGCTACTAAGAGTGCTCGAGATATGATGGTGCCTTTTCCTCCTTCCTCTCCAAGTATCGCACTGTTTAAGGATGGAGCATTAGTGCATATGATTGAGCGTCATCATATTGAAGGTCGCCCTGCAGCGCTTATTGCAGAAAATTTAAAAGCGGCCTATAACGATCATTGTTAAATCACAAATAAAAAGTATGTAATAAGGGGATGAAAACTATTTTGAGTTATCCACTTAGTCTTATTTTTTATTTATGTTTCGGAAGTTCACTAGTCCTCTTCCATCCTTTGCAATGGATTGCTCATAATCTTTTTGGCTATGGAGCACATAAAAAAACGGTTGACCTATTAAACTTCTTTATCCTGAGGTGTTTGAATTTAATTGGCTCCCGAAGTCGTTTAAAGTTTACAACACCGCTCCCTGAAAATCACTCGATCATCTTTGTTTCTAATCATCAAAGTACTTTTGATATTCCACCCCTAATCTGGCATTTGCGAAAATACCATGTAAAGTTTGTAAGTAAAATAGAATTAGGAAAAGGTATTCCAAGTGTTTCGTTTAATCTTAGACATGGAGGGTCTGTTTTGATCGACAGAAAAAAACCGAAAGAAGCAATTGATAAATTAGAAGCATTTGGTAAACGATTAACAGAAAAAAACCATTCTGTCATTATTTTTCCTGAAGGGACACGTTCAAAGGACGGACAGATGAGAGCCTTTCACCGTTCTGGGCTTTTGACTTTACTAAAAACCATGCCCAATGCTTATATAGTCCCAATAAGTATCAATAATTCATGGAAATTTTCTGCTCAAAATTATTTCCCAATGCCTTTAAGAAATGACTTGAGCTTTACATTTCATGACCCGTTTCATAATGATCAAAACAAAAAAGAAGCATTAATTGATAGCCTGGAGACCGTTATTAAAAAAGGCTTGAACATTTAAGACACTGTTCTAGGAAGCTCAATAGTAAAAGTAGTTCCTTTCTTCATTTTGGACACATAACTTATTTTTCCATTATGAGATTCAATGATATTTTTTACGATACCCAGTCCAAGCCCCATTCCAGAGTTTTTGGTAGTAAATTTGGGTTCGAAAACTTTTTCTCTTATTTCTGAGGGAATTCCACTTCCGTTATCTGTAATGGTTAATATGGTTTGGTTGGGTTCTGTTCTAAGTTGAATCCCTATATGTGGCGTTTTATTTTTGTGAACCGATTGTAATGCATTTTGAACTAAGTTCGTTATGACACGCACCCATTGGGTGCGATCCAACTTATGATAGATATGTGCTTGATCAGTGGTAAAAACAATGTGTTCTTGATCAAAAATATTAACTGCCATTTGAGTGAGTTCTACCAGATCACATTCTTTCATATTAGGTTTGGGAAGTGTTGCAAAATCTGAGAATGCTTCTGCAACCTCACTCATAGTATCAATCTGTTGAATTAACAAACTAGAAAAATCATTAACCTTTTTCTTTATATCCGGATCGTTTGGATCATAACGATGCTGAAAACTTTGAATGGTAAGACGCATGGGGGTAAGTGGGTTTTTTATTTCATGGGCTACCTGTCTTGCCATTTCTTGCCATGCTTGTTGGCGCTCTGTCTTTGCTAATTTTTCTACACTCTCAGCCAAATCATCTACCATTTTATTGTAAGAATTAACTAAGCTATCAATTTCCCGAGTTGCGTTTTTTAAATAGATTTTTTCATTCTTTTTTTCTAAACGCATTTCTCCCATTCGCACTTTTATTGTTTCCAAAGATCGGGTAATGAATTTTGATAAAAAATAAGCAATGAGAATAACCCCTACCAAGAGTAACACATAAATTTGATACAGGTTTTCAATAAAGGTATTTAATTCGTTTTCAGAAATAGAAACATCCTCAAAATAGGGAAAGAACAAGATGGCGTAAGGTTGTCCAAATCGATCTTTTAATATTTTATAAGAGGCGTGAAAATTATCGATATCAGATTTGTAATGTTCTATATAAGCACTGTTGTTTGAATTTTTAATTTTGCTGAGTAACTCCTGATTTAATTTGTAATTGTTGGCGACAACTTCTAAGGGAGAGTGATAGATAAACAGGGGGTCTCCTTTTAAAGTGAAAAGTGAGTACTGAACATTGTGAATGCTGTTTATTTTTTCAAAATCTGAGCTGTATTTTTGCCAAATCTCATAAGGTTTGTCCATTAACCCATTTTTCTGAGCCAAATAATCTACATGGGTTTGAATTTGTTTTTCTTTTCGAGCTAAGCGACCCAGGTGATAATTTTCCCTTTGGGATTCATATTGAATGGTTGTAGTTCCCAAAATCAATAATCCCGCAATTAACAGCATGCCAATCATGACCATGAATAACCGCGTACGAAAGGAGACCTTTTTTGGAAATTTAAACCCTTTAATCATGTTTCTTTCGTGTTCTTTTATAGAGTCGTATGCCTAGCAACAAAATAACACCTAAACCTAAAATTCCTAAAACACCACTTATCCAATGTAAACTATCCTTTAGAATTACCAAAAAAACTATAGCAAAAAGCAACAGTGTAGCTCCTTCGTTCCAAATCCTCATGAACATACTGCTGAAACTAATTTTATCCTTTTGCAGTCTCAAAAAAAATTGATGGGTTTTAAGATGATAGGCTAGTAATAAAAATACAAAAGTAAGCTTAAGATGCATCCAGCTTTGTGCCAGCCATGAGGGCATTAAAACCAGGAGCCAAACGGCAAAGATAATTGACAATAGTGCGGAGGGCCAAGTAATGATATACCATAGCCGTTTGGACATGATTTTGAATTGCTTAATAAGTATATCTGCTTCTGTCTTTGGTTTTCTTGTTGCTTCAATATGATAGATGAATAATCTAGGAATGTAAAACAATCCAGCAAACCAGGTGATCACAAAGATCAAATGTAAAGCCTTGATATAATTATAATACAATGAGGTTTTAGTTTAACGTTAGGTAGTCTAAGTTTAACTTTGCAAAAGCATTATTAAATGCTTCCAAATCTTCTGATATTAACTTATTATATTCTTTTAGTTGTTCTTCCACTTGGACGGTAAGATACTTTCGTACTTCTTCATCTTGATCCGTAGGTGGAAAATCATTGGTTGTAACCAGTCGGTTTAAATGCCCCAACTTATTAGTCAAACGTATTGGGAAATTCAAGGGATCTTGATTACTTCGATTCTGAGTTTGATACAGTGCTTTTTCAATCGCTGTTAAGGCTTCATTAAGCCCGGTAGCTTTTTCTCTCAAAGCACTAACAGACTCATTTTCTTTATAATTGGTATCAAAATCTTCCAGCTTCTTGCGAATACTCCTTATGTTCTTTATCGCTTTGTGAGCCTGATCAACTGTTGCATTCACACGATTAACAAATTCAAATTGAAGTTTCATTTCAGAAACAGTAACCTCTGCTCTTGGATCAGGTAAGATTACAAAATCTTGTTCTTGAGTTGTTCCGTTCTTTTCAAGAACCACTTTATAGGTTCCTGGTACTGCCTTGGCTCCGGAAAAAGAAGCACTCCAAAAAATCATACCTTCTAGGGTTTCTGCTCCTTCGTATCGCGTATTCCAAACAAACGTATTCCCTCCAGCTTTGACTTCAAGTTTATTTTCATCGTCAGCGGTACTGTATGTTTTTATCAAAGTTCCATCTTGCTCTTTAAAATGTAAAGCAAGAGTATCTTCTTCAGGATTAAAATCTTTAACATTATAATGTACAATTACGCCGTTGGGAAGATTCGCTCCCTGAGTGAGTGATGGTTTTCCTCCAGAACCCTGTGTACGATAGCTATCCTTTGGTTTGAATAATGTCATGGGCTTACTTGCCGTGTTTTGATCTACTTGATGAAGAACCGTAAGGTCATCCAAAATCCAAAGACTGCGTCCCTGAGTAGCCACGATCAAACTATTTTCTTTAATGGTTAAATCTGTGATTGGCACAATGGGTAGATTCAATTGGAATGGATTCCAAGAGTTTCCATCATCATGAGAGACATACATTCCTGTTTCAGTACCTGCATATAACAAGCCCTTTTTTGCAGGATCTGCTCTGAGAACTCTTGTGAAGTGTTCCGAAGGAATCCCATTTGTAATTAAACTCCAGGTTTTACCGTAGTCTGTGGTTTTGTACAGATAGGGTTTAAAATCTCCTGTCTTGTATAAAGTTCCAGCAACATAACAAACGGCTGGATCAAAAGGAGAAGGTTCAATACTGTTGATCATTAACCATTTTGGCATATTAGGCGGTGTAATATTTTCCCAAGTTTCACCACCGTTCTGGGTTAGGTGAAGTAAGCCATCATCACTACCTACCCACATCATTCCTTCTTTTAATGGGGATTCATTCGCTGCAAATATAGTACAGTAATATTCTACCCCTGTATTGTCTTGAGTGATTGGTCCTCCTGATGATTTTAGCTTAGTGGGTTCGTTTCGTGTTAAATCTGGGCTAATTATTTTCCAACTTTGTCCTTCATCTTCAGAAACATGAACATGATTTGAAAAAGTATATAATTTCTTTGGATCGTGAATGCTAAAATTAATTGGGAAGTTCCACTGAAAACGATATTTCATTCCCTCTGCACCATATCCCATTGGGTTTTCAGGCCAAACATTGATTCCTCTTACAGAATTTGTTTTGTGATTAACTCTGGTGAGGAAACCTCCGTAACTACCTCCATAAACTATGTCATTATCTAGAGGGTCTACAGCAATGTGAGCCGACTCTCCTCCAGCAGTAGGTTCCCAATCGTCTTCTGAGATACCTCGTCCTGCAGAACGGTAGTTTACTCTCAAAGTAGAGTTATCTTGTTGCGCCACATAAATTCTGTAGGGAAAAGAATTATCTGTTGTTACACGATAAAACTGTGCCGTAGGTTGGTTGTGATAAGTAGTCCATGTCTCTCCTGCGTTATAAGAAACCTGTGCCCCTCCATCATCTGCAATAATTAGTCTTTGATTGTCCTCTGGAGCGATCCATAGGTCGTGATGATCACCATGAGGTGCATTATGCCTTTTAAAGGTTTTTCCTCCATCTTTTGATTTGTGATATGATACATTCATTACGTAAACAATATCTTCATCCTCAGTATCGGCATAAATTTTTGAATAATACCAAGCGCGTTGTCTCAACGCTCTACTGTCGTTGATATGACTCCAAGTAAGACCTCCATCATCGGAACGATAGACGCCTCCTTCTGCTTTATTTTCTACTATAGCCCAGACTCGTTGTGGATTCACTGGTGAAACTGTTACGCCAATAATTCCAAGGATTCCTTCTGCAAAACCATCATTTAAGCTGATTTCTTTCCAAGTTGTTCCTTCATCGGTACTTTTCCAAAGTGCAGATCCTTCACCACCGCTATTTAAGCTGTAAGGAGTCCGGTTTATACGCCATGTGGATGCGTACAATACTCTAGGATTAGACGGATCCATTACAATTTCTACTGCACCAGCGTCTTTATTAGAAAACAAGATCTTTTTCCAACTTTTTCCACCATCGGTGCTTTTATATACTCCCCGCTCTGATGTAGGCTTGTATATATTTCCTAGTACAGCAGCATAGACAATATTGTGATCATTAGGATCGATCACGATTCTAGGTATATGACGGGATTTGGGTAAACCAGCAAACTTCCAAGTTGCACCGGAATCCTCACTTTTCCAGACACCATAACCCGAAGAAACATTTCCTCTTACCGTAGCTTCACCCCCCCCAACATACAATACGTTAGAGTCGCTTTTTGCAACTG
>JALRDC010000098.1 GCA_023262245.1 Flavobacteriaceae bacterium | reverse complement strand
GATAATGGTGTTGGGAAAAACTTCTATGGATTTTTCTTGTTTTATTGCTTCATCAAAAGCCAAAACCCGCGGAGCTTGTTTACCAAAAATCATAGGTAAGCGAGCAATGACATATTTTCCAACAGGTAAACGCATGATTTGATTTTCAATTTTAATCTTCAATTTACCATAAATACTCTCCGAAAAGGTTTTATCATATTCATAAGAAGGATAATGCCGAAAGGTATCAAAAACATTAGCAGAAGAAAGGAACATTATTCTACAATCGTTCTTACGGATATAATCTGTTAAGAACGAGTGGATTTCAAGTTGAGAATTAAAACTTCCTCTTAAAGAGGAAATGATCAGTTTCGGCTTGATTTTAGTAAGGACTTTTTCTAAGCCTCCTTTTTCCATGTTAAAGTGATAGAAAAGCTTATTTTGTTTAAAAGTGTCGTTATTATTAAAAGTACCGAAGGTTTTAAAATAGGGTGCCAATTCTTTATATAGGGCATTACCGATAAACCCACTTGCTCCTAAAATTAGAATTGGTTTCAAAATTTAAGATTTAAGAAATGGGGGTTTAACGACAAGTGCGGAACAATGTTTTTCTCGTATCAAAACCCCTAGTTCTGAACCTGGAGTGGCATGTTCGGCTTTTACATACCCCAAACCAATTCCTTTGGATAAACAAGGAGATTGAGTGCCAGAAGTTACGCGGCCTATTGGCTCGCCATTTGAATTTACTATTGAATAACCGCTTCTTGGGATTCCCCGTTCTACCATCTTAAAGCCTATGAGTTTATTTTCAGTACCTTCAGTTTTTTGTTTAGCAAGCATTTCAGAGTTAAAAAAACCAGTCTCTGGTTTGGTCACCCAGCCCAGTCCGGCTGCAATTGGCGAAGTTATATCATCAATTTCATTTCCATAAAGGCAATAACCCATCTCCGTTCTGAGAGTATCACGGGCGGCAAGACCAGCTGGAAGGATTCCATAAGATTCTCCTGCTTGAAGTACTTTATTCCAAATTAAAGGGGCGTCGGCTGCGGGGAAGTAAATTTCAATTCCACCAGCTCCCGTATAGCCAGTTGTGGCAATGAGCACCTCTTTACAACCTGCAAAAATTGCGGTAGTATGTGCATAGAATTCTAAAGAATCAAGTGGAAATTCGGTAAGTTGTTGCATTGCTTCAAGAGCCTTAGGACCTTGAATGGCCAAAAGCGCTGTTTGTTCTGAACGATCTTTTATTTGAGCATTGAAGTTTACGTTATGAGTATTTATCCACTCCCAGTCTTTTTCTATGTTAGCTGCATTAACAACTAAAAGATAATGTTCTGTGTCTAAACGATAAACAATCAAATCATCTACAACTCCCCCCTTTTCATTTGGAAAATAATTATACTGTGCTTTGCCGACAGCAATTTTTGAAATATCATTACTACAAACAAATTGAAGTAAATCAAAAGCACTTGGACCTGAAACATAGAATTCGCCCATATGAGAAACATCAAAGATTCCTAATTTTTCTCTTACGGCAAGATGTTCTTTAGTAACTCCCGAATATTGAACGGGCATTTGATACCCACCAAAAGAAGTCATTTTTGCATTCCAGTCAATATGTGTATTGTAAAGTGTAGTTTTTTTCATAAGTTCACCTATAAATTATTTATCATGCTCAAAATCAGTCATCAATATATTTATCTTGTTGTTTTCAGCTTGTTTTTCTCATTTGTTCCAGAGAAGCTCAGTGGACAAAAGTCGGAACTTTCCCCCGATTTTCATAGAAAACGACGCATACAATTGAGAGAAAAGCTACCCAACAATACTGTTGCTGTGTTTTTTTCTTCTCCAATTAGAAATCGTGCTAATGATGTGGATTACGAATACCATCCAGATCCTAATTTCTTTTATTTAACAGGGTGGAACGAACCCCATGCTGTTCTTTTGGTTTACAGCACTCCACAAAAAGATGAAGAGGGAACTTATTTTGAAAAATTGTATGTAAGAGAACGCGATGCCCGTAATGAAATGTGGAATGGAAGAAGATTAGGTGTGGCGGGAGCTAGAAAAAGGAACTTTGATCGTGTGGCTTTAAAAGACACTTTCTTAAATGATCAGCACAACTTTGATCGATTTGATACGGTGTTTATGTTTGATTTCGAAAATGATGTTCGCGACGATAAGTCGGATTCAAGTGATTTATTCGATTTACAGCAACATTTTAAAAAGACAATAAATTTCCCAGATAATTTTGATGCCGATCGATACAATCTCTATCAGCGAATCAGAAGAGCTGAAGTAGTAGAGATTCCCTACATAAAGCGTACTATTGAGTATTTAGCAGATCGAGATTCAACACTTATGGAAGATCCTGTAATTCAAGATTTTATGAACAATGCTGAGAATGAAAATTTTCTTTCTGATTTGAAGTCGCGAAGTGCTTACTTGTTAAGAGATTACAATTTTGATATCAATCAGTTAGAAGAGATGATGGCGAGTTTGAGGGAAGTTAAAACAGAGGAGGAACTCATATTACTTAAAAAAGCAGTTCAAATTTCAGTACAGGGTCAGCGGGAAGTAATGAAAGCAATTAATCCCAACATGACCGAACGGGAAGTTCAAGGAATTCACCAATTGGTATATAAAAAATACGGAGCCGCACATGAAGGCTACCCCTCTATTGTTGGGGCGGGTGATAATGCGTGTGTTTTACACTATATTACAAATGACAAGACCGATATTGAAAATCAGTTGATTTTGATGGATTTAGGGGCAGAATACAATGGGTATACCGCAGACGTAACCCGAACCATTCCTGTTTCAGGAAAATTCACACCCGAGCAAAGGGCACTCTATGAGATTGTGTATAAATCTCAAACTGCAGGAATTGAAGCAGCTAAAAAAGGAGTAAGTTTCAGTACGATTACAAAAGCTTGTTTTAAAGTAGTTCAAGAAGGCTTGTTAGAGCTGGGTATTATTGAAAATCCGGATGAGTTTAGAAGGTATCTTCCTCATGGAGTTGCACATCATATAGGATTGGACGTTCACGATCCGCGTTATACTCCTTATTTAAAACCAAATATGGTAATTACTGTAGAACCTGGGATTTATATTCCTGAGGGGAGTCCTTGTGATCCTAAATGGTGGAATATTGGAATTCGTATTGAAGACGATATCTTAATTACTGAGGGTGCCCCTGTAAATTTATCTGCAGACGCCCCTAGATCTTGGGATAAGATTGAATCATTGATGAGTGAAAAAAGCCCGTTGGATGATTTCACGCTCCCTGCATTGAATGTAGACTAGTGAGAAAGTAGATAAGATTTTAACTCGCTGTATTCACTAATTGGAAAGCACAACTTTTTTCGATCTAAAATACCTTTAAGACGTTGAGGAGTTTCAATATCTGTTTTTAGAACTTTTTTTATTGCATCTAAAAATTTTATTGGATGTGCTGTTTCCAAAAACAAGCCTTGATAGGACTCAGGATGTTCTTGAGTTTCTATATATTCTTTAAGGCCCAAGTATCCGATAGCTCCATGTGGGTCTGCAATATAACCCTTGCTATTAAATATTTCTTTTATTGCCTTTTCAGTCATTTTATCTGTATAGCTAAAGCCACTTAATATTTTTTTGAGCTTGAAAAAATCGTTGTTAAAAATCTTTTGAATGCGGATGAAATTACTTGGATCTCCTACATCCATTGCATTAGAAATCGTTTGAATAGACTTTTTTGGTGTGTAAGTGCCGGAATTTAAAAATTCGGGAACCGTATCATTGACATTCGTACTGGCAATAAAGTGCTCAATGGGCAGTCCCATTTGTTGTGCCATTAAACCGGCACAAATATTTCCAAAGTTACCACTGGGAACGGAAACGACCAGTTTTTTATCTGGATTAGGTCTATTCTTAAATGCTATAAAATAATAAAACATTTGCGATAACCACCGAGCAATATTAATTGAGTTTGCAGAAGTAAGCGTAACATAATTAATCAATTCAGAATCTATAAAGGCAGTTTTAACCATCTCTTGACAATCGTCAAATGTACCATCAACTTCTAAAGCAGTAATATTGTGTCCTAGTGTTGTAAGTTGTTGTTCTTGAATTTTACTTACTTTTCCTTTAGGATACAGAATAACAACATTGATCCCTTTGACCTTGTAAAATCCATCCGCTACAGCCCCGCCAGTATCTCCAGAAGTAGCAACCAAGACAGTTAAGTTTTCTTTTTTCTGTGTTTCATTTGCATAGGCAAGACATCGTGCCATAAAGCGAGCACCAACATCTTTAAAGGCTAGGGTAGGCCCTTGAAAAAGTTCCAGTGTAGCTAGAGTATCTGTGATTTCGACAATGGGAAA
>JALRDC010000094.1 GCA_023262245.1 Flavobacteriaceae bacterium | reverse complement strand
CTTCTTTCGGTTTTATTAAACTGTTTTTAGAAACATTAATCAATTTCTGCTTCAGCCTCTATTTCTACTTTATATCCTTCTCCCACAAGTTTCCCTTGAACTAGGGTGTTTGCTGGATCAATTGTATTAAAACGGGCGCCGTGGGCTTTTGCTACAGCTTCCCAGTCCGCTATATCATGAACAAAAATTCGGGTTCGAATCACATCAGACAAGCTTCCTCCTAAAGATCGAATAGCAGCTTCTACTTTATCTATAATAAAATGAGTTTGCGCAGCAGCGTCTTCCCCTCCTATGATTTTATCCCCATGTGTTGCCGTTGTTCCTGAAACAGCAATACGTTTCCCTTTTTTTACCGCCCTAGAGTAGCCTGCAAAAGATTCCCATACCGTTCCACTATAAACATGTGATCTGGATTTTGAAACCCTTACTTCTTTAAAAACTTCTGGGATGCTTTCCAAATGATGGCTTAAGTCTCCAGAAGCAGTTAAAAAGGGAGGGGTCCTGTATTCATCTCCACAGTTGCCTGGAATGGGATCTAAAATTGCGATTTCCTTTTCAATTAACTCAATGTCTTTTTGATCTAATGAAATGTTCAGTAAGGCTTGGTGATCTTTTATATGAGATCGTTCTCCAAGACGAGTACCAATAATGACAGCGGCTACATTTTTATTTTCCAGTACGTAACGACTTGCCAAATTTGCAATTGAGGTCTGATGTTTTTGTGCAATCAAATTTAACGTTTCTAAAAGCTTTTGAAACTTTTGCCATCCACCCGCTGCTTGAATAAAGCGCATATATTTCATTTGTGACCACGTTTGTAAGGCTTGCTCTTTAGGCTCCCTTTTATTTAACCAACGGTCTGATAAGAAGCCTCCTAACAGCGTCCCATAGGCCAATAGTTTGACTCCGTATTGTTCACAAACTTCATTCATGTTTCCTAAAGCGCGCCGGTCAATGAGGGAATGGGAAATTTGATTACAAACAATTGGGATTCCACTAGCACATGCGATACGCAAGTGATGCGCATCAAAATTCGTGACTCCAATATTTTTTATCAAACCCTCCTCTTTAAGTTCTTTTAAATAAAAAAGAGCATCTAACCAACTTGGGTCTGCGTAAAGCCAAGCATGAAATTGCATCATGTCCAGGCTTTTTTGTTGCATTCTTTCTAGTGCTCTTTCAACTGCTTCACGTACGGTCTTCTTATCTAGGGCGCCCGGTTTAGGAACCCATTTTGTCAGTAACCGAATCGATTCCTTTTCTGGATGATTATTCTTACAAATCCCAGCGATAATCTCACTAGATCCATAATGATCTGCCATATCAAAAGTGTTAAATCCTGCGTTAACGTAAGGGTCCATAGAGCTAGCAGCTTTTGTTGATTCCAACAGTTGGTCATTTCTTTCCATATCTGCAATTTGCCATAAACCCATGACCAATCTGGGTATGCTAAGGGTTTCCGAAATCTTGATCTTGTTATTCATATTTACTCAGTAGGCAGTTTTTTAAACTTTTGTTGAATTTGTTGCTCCTTTGATTTCAATTGATTCCATTGAATTATAAAAACTAAGCTCGCCATCCCCATTACTAAAAGCCAAACATAGGTAGAGTGAAAATACCATGCGTTTACTTCATTTGTTAAATCTTTGTATAGATGCATTAGTAAAAATCCGCATAGTAAAAGTATGCCTCCCCAGCCAATAAAGAGTTGCACAGATCTGTTTTTAATCACTTTAATATTTTGATAGAGTTCGAAATTGTGCTTTTTAATGCAAAGCAAGGTTATACACATAAGCAAAAAATTCACCAACATAGAGGTTACCATGATGTCAATCCCTAAAAAAAAGTCGCCTGCAAAATTAGATCCCAATACACCTATACTGGACATGATTCCAGCAAAAATTAAAGCCACAACAGGGGTGTTCCTTCTGGGATGAATGGTCATTAGCTTTACAGACATTATCCCGTCTTTTGCCCAGGCAAACATCAACCTTGAAACAGAAAGCAACATGGCTGGCAGGTCGTTGATTAAAGCAACCGCTGCACCTAAAATAATGAGGGTGTCCAATCCCTTAGGAAGAACATAACTCAACATACCCGGTGCTGTAATATCTTTACTTTGAGCTTCTTCTGCTACAAAACTCCAGGGGATTATATTATAAACAGAAGCCGTAAAAAGAAAATAGAAAAGTCCAACCCCTAAAATTGAAATCAAGATCGCCAACGGCAGATTCCGCCTCGGATTTACTGCTTCACTTCCTGTTTGAGCTATCGCATCAAAACCTATAAAACTTGAAAATAAAACTGCCGCTGCAGAAAAAAAAGCATACCATTCAAAACCTGGGTTTTCAGGGATTTTATGAACTTTATTTTCTCTCTGTTCAAGGGAAAATAAGAAATCTGAGGTGTCATAAAACAAGCCTGAAATGATTACTATGCTTCCCAAACAAAAAATCATTACTACCATGGGTACCAACAAATTTGCATAAGATTTTATCCCCCTAATGTTGAGGTAAACAAAACTCCAAATTAAACTCAATGCAAGACTTACTCTTACCCAAGACACGTCTAAGAGATTGGAGAGCCTAAACAAACCATAACTAAAAGCAATATCTCTTAAAAAGGGAATGGATATATAAGCAATTACTCCAATAACTATGGACAAACCAAACCATTGCGAAAAACTTGCTACAAAACCTAGGTAAGGATTTAAACCCCTACTTGCATATAAGTAGCTTCCCCCTGCCCGAGGCATGGCGGAAGATAATATTGCATAAGCAAGCCCGGCAAATAAGGCTGGGAGAATCGCAAAAGCAAACGCGCAAAGTACATAAGGGCCAATACTAGGAACACTTCGGTGAATCATAAAGGGAACTACATTGATCGAAGCTCCTACCATAGAGGAAACCCCTGTAGCAATTATCGTGATTAAGCCCATTTGCCGAATCAGTTTTGGTTTTTCCCCCATTGGTTTTAAATTGTCCTTTCCCTCAATTCAATGTTGTCTATTTAAGAGGCAAGTCCTGTTTTATGATATATAAATATAAGAAAGCTAAAAGGATTTATTAAAAAGCTGTGGGCCTAATAGGGAGGGATTAGTTACTCCGTTAAATAATAAACTCCATCAAACCTTCAATTAAAACTTTCAAACTTTATTTCATTTTTTGTGACGGTTTTTAGGAATACAACGGGTTCGAGGCCCAAATGAGAAAAACTGGAGAACTGGAAAAAAGTTCATAAATGCAAACCACCACTGTAATAAGAGTGATGAAATTACTTCACAATTCAAAACACAAAATACCCATGATTCTAAATGATGTTACAATAGGTTAAAGAAAAAGAAGTGCCCCCTTCATTTTTAATCAAACTTCCCTTTATTAACTTAGTTTCAGTTGCTAGTGCGAGATTAAATGGTTATCTTATGTTTAAAGAAATCTTTTGGGCTAAATCAATCTAATCAAAGATAATACCTACTTTTTTTCATTGTGATTAAAAAGAATTTTACAAAAATTTAATGACCAAATGATTTTTACCTTTTCTTTGTAATGTAAAAGATTGATCATAAATCTTTTAGCTAAACATTTTGAGAACTGTTTTTATCTTCGGTGTTT
>JALRDC010000082.1 GCA_023262245.1 Flavobacteriaceae bacterium | reverse complement strand
ATGCCTTTGCTGTGGGGCCCAATTTTTAAATGTTTCTTTATACCAATTTGTGTTTGGATATTTCCAAGGATCATTACCCGTCGAATAACCTTGTACATCTTCAGGGCTAAAATTTGCATTAATTGATGCGACACCGTCTGTTGGAGAATTATACGTTCCACTAGTTCTAATACTTGTCCAAGCATTTTCCCATTCGTTGGCTGGGATAGAATTGTAAATGGGTACTTCATTTAAAATATTTGCATATTCTACTGAATTTGCAAGATCTGGAAAGAAAGTGGGTGTCGAAAATCCTGCATTAAAACTATACACCATTCTCGGTTCGCCAATCAAACCTCCTTTGGTGGTAATTAAGATTACCCCGTTAGCAGCTCGGGCACCATATATGGCAGCCGATGCATCTTTTAAAACAGAGATACTTTCTATATCTTGAGAATTTAATCGTGAAATTCCACCATCGCGATCGGGGATTCCATCAATCACTACCAATGCACTTGAATTCCCAAATGTATTTACCCCTCGAATTCTTACACTAGCATTATCATTTCCTGGTTCACCTGAGCCTTGAATTACAATAAGTCCTGGAAGTCTTCCCGCCAAAGAATTTGTTAGATTTACCGCAGGAGATTTATCAATACTTTCTCCTTTAACAGCAGCAATTGCACCCGTAACAGTTGCTTTTCTCTGTGAGCCATACCCAGTTACGACTACCTCCTCCAAATCATCAGATCCAATTTCCATAAAAATATTGATGGGGTCTGTACTGGCAGATACTTCCTGTGTTAAAAATCCCAAATAGGAAAATTGAAGGATTGCATTAGAATTAGAAACAGAAATAGAGTAATTTCCATCAAAATCAGATACGGTCCCATTGGTAGTTCCTTTTTCAATAACGGTAACTCCAGGCAAAGGACCGTTTTCATCTGAAATTATTCCTGAGACTGTTTGTTGGGCATGAAGAAAGCCAGAAAAGGCAATAAAGCTTATCAGAAGCAATTTGTGACTGCTATAAATAGATTTTAGAATTTGTTTCATTTTCGGTTAAGTTTTTTTAGAAATAGGGTGTTGTTAAATTGTGTTCCGAATACCAACAAAACTGGTTGATTTACTATAGAAGCAAACCCAGCAGCTGCATACAGATAATAAAGACACATTTTAAACATAAGTAGACGACTTGGGAGTAATCTTGTTCTGCTAACATAATATAAATTCTCTTTAACTCTTAAAGAAAAAATTTCTAGAAAGGCAGTATTTCAGAGTGTGGAACACCAAGAGCCTAATAAAATTATGTTCTGGGGAAAAATTAATAGTTTAACATTTTTTTAAAACTTTAGGAAGAATTGACTTTTTAGCTATTTAGGAATGTCAGAATTTTGTAGGAAATTTCATCTATTCCTCAAGTTTCCATTTTTGAATGCGGTTATTTTTGGCATCCGCAACCAAAATAAAATCATTGGTTTTTGAAATGAGTTGAAAGGGGTGAGAAAACTGGTTGGGGCCATCGCCATCCTCATTACCTCCAGCTACAATCTTTAGTTTTTTATTTTCTATATCAAATTCAACGATTCTTCTGTTTTCATAATCAGAGAGGTACAGTTTGTTACTTTGATCAATTGTGATTCCAGTAAAATAGTTAAAACTTTGCAGTTCTGAATTTTGAGCACTAAGTAGCGTTATTCCTTCTTTGGCACCAGGGGTCCAAAGCTGTACTCTATGATTATAGGTATCGGCAACATAAAGATTGTTGTTTTTATCTACAGCAATTCCCATAGGGTAGGCCAACTGATCAGCATTCATGCCTCTACCATTTCCTCCTGCTACAACCACTCCTTCTTTAGCGCCGTGATCCCAACGAACAATTCTGTGATTATCTATTTCAGAAACATAAAGAAGCCCGTCATTATTTAAAGCAATTCCATAAGGAGTATCCAATTGGTTTAGATTAGGTCCCGCTCCATTTCCACCAGCAACTGTCTCTCCTTCAGAAGCCCCATTGTACCATTTTTGTATGCGATGGTTTTCCGTATCAGCTATATAAAGTGTACCTAGAGGATCAACAGCTATTTTTCCGGGTTCATTCAATTGGTTTGCTGCGCGACCATAATCATTTCCTCCGGCAACTGTAATTCCAACTGTGGCACCTTTCATCCATTTTTGAACTCTGTGGTTATGCATGTCACTGACGTACAGATTTTCTTCCTGATCATAAGCAATACCCGTGGGATAATTGAATTGATTCATTCCAAATCCTTTGCCTTTTCCTCCTGCAAGCGTTCTAATATTAAAAGTGTCTTTAACAAAAACTGCGCGTATATCATGATCTCCATAAAAAATGATATCTGTAGGGTTGTTCATTCCAGCAATGATACCTTCCCAACGGTCAAAAACCCATCCATCATTGGGTTTAGCATGTATGGTTCGTAATGTATTAGACTTGTAAAGACCGTCTTTTAAAGCAATGCTACCCCCTTCATTTGGATAGATTTCAGTCCTTAATCTAAAGTATAAATCTTCCTCAACCGGAGTGGTTTGACAACAATACACGAATAATAAAGGAATCAAGAGGAATGTATTTTTCGGCATCATCATTTTCATTTTCAGTATAGCAATGTTAAGATAACAAATTAATTCGGAAGTAGGATCTTTCTATATTTCAAAAAGAGAAAGAGTAAACTTAAAAGGAGCGATCCTAAAACCCATTTATAAGACCAGTCACTTGTTTTTTTAAAGGGGGTGAGTTCCTCTATTTCCAATCTTTGATTGGGTACTAACTGATACAACGTTTGATTTACACCTCCAGGCCAAGTTACC
This sequence comes from Flavobacteriaceae bacterium, assembly GCA_023262245.1. Taxonomy (GTDB): domain Bacteria; phylum Bacteroidota; class Bacteroidia; order Flavobacteriales; family Flavobacteriaceae; genus MS024-2A. The sequence goes on along the minus strand of JALRDC010000082.1, from coordinate 6,213 downwards.
TTAAGAGAGTCTATTTTTTCTCTCTCTCCCAACCCAAAATGTGCTATTCTACTGTTGTGGGAGATATGGGAGGTGTTTCCTCCATCAATTTCGTGATTTATGTAAAGCGAATCGGAATAAACTTGAATGCGTGCACCAAAGGCAGACAGAGTAGAAGCATTACCCTTTAGTTTGACCTGAAGGTAGTTCCCTACGGTTGCTTCGTTTTTGTACAATCTAGTGATGGAAGGGGGGCCATAGGGCCGTATAGGTTTTTGAGAAACCACCAAAAGATCCATGTCACCATCATTTTCCAAATCAAAGACAACTGATCCTCTGCCTATCCCATAATCTTTTAGTCCCATTTTTGAACTTTCTTCTGTATAACGCCCCTGATTATTTTCGAAATAAAAATTGTACATGGGAACACAATTGGGATTTAAGTCTCCATTTGATACAAAAAGATCCATGTCTCCATCTTGATCAAAATCATTAAAATTTGCCCCCCAACTAATTGTAAAAAATTGAGTCCCCAATGCCTCTGCTTGATCTTCAAAGATCTTTTCTTCAGGTTGTTGTATCATAAAGCGATTGAAACGAATATTGGTAATAAAATAATCCAAATACCCGTCAGCATTAATATCTGCCGTAGCACCTCCCATTGCATTGATTCTCAAATCCATTTGGTAGTCCTTTTCAACGTAGCGAAATTCTTTTTTTGGGTACCTGTTTTCCAAAAGATAATTTGGCTTCGCTTTGTATCCAAAATCATTATTTACAATAAGGTCAAGGTCGTGATCATTATCAAAATCGGTAAAAATTCCACCAAAACTGAATCCTCTATGGTCTAGTTTATACTTTTTGGAAACTTCAACGAATTTCTCACCGCCTTTGTTTTCATATAAATATCCTTTTGCTGTTTTACCGGCATTCACTATGGTTGCATCGCTAATTTCTTTAAGTCCTCCGTCGTAGTCTGTAAAATAATTTCCTACATAAACGTCTGGATATCCATCCAGGTTAAAATCCCCGATGGCAATTCCCGTACTAAAGGATTCGTTTTCTGAGATACCGAAAGATTTACTCTTTTCTAGAAAACTTCCATCCCCTTGATTGATAAAGATTAAATTTTGAGCTCGAGGGATGGTCTTTTTTGATCCTTTGGTGGTGATTGTCGTGATGAACAAGTCCATCCATCCATCGCGATTAAAATCTGCCGTTGCAACTCCTTGGGTTACAAACCCCAATGCAACTTTTAAATTAGCTTGATGAAAAACGTTTTTAAAAGTACCGTCTTTTAAATTTTCCAGGAGTTGATCTTCTTGCATTCCCCCTGTTAGATAAAGGTCTTCATAGCCATCATTGTTATAATCTAATACGGCTACTCCTCCTCCAAACATCCCTTCATAAACTTCAAAAAAGTGATCTACCCCTGCAGCTTGGGTATGATCTACGAACCCTTGACTTTTCAAAAGTAAAGGGTTCAAGCAAAGTATTGCAATACAAATTAGGCGGTACATAAAATTACTTTTCCCATTTGAGGTTGATGATGTTTTGAGCAACAATGACTCCTTGTTCTAAACCTATCTTATTGTCTTGAGGTGTATGAATGCCTCCGTAAAAACGAGATTCTGCGGTTTCAACTGCGACACTCCAAAGGGTAGGATAGGAGCGTGCTTTAAATTCTACATTGCGCACATGATCACGTTCTCTCCCGACATGAGCACTGTCAATAAAAAAGGTCTTATTGTTAAAGGTAGCTTGTAATGCTCGAGCAGCAGCAGCAGCTTGAATAGCATGACCGGACGGGAAGGCCGGAAAAGGGGGATCTGGCCAGAAGGATTCCCATTTTTGGTCTATGAATTCTGGTATAAAAGTATTGGGTCGCTCTGAGAAGAAATGATATTTCCATTTCCAACATTTTATAAAAGCATCAGCAACTGACATTCCCACCATTGCAAAAGTTTTGGTAGCTGTTATTAAATCTGGTTTGTTCATCCTTACAAGGGCTTGCGCTATATAATATAAATGTCCACCAGGACTGAAGGTTACATCTGGGTCATCACTCCACCAGATGGCTGCTTCTTTTTCCTCTTCGGTCAAGTTGCGCTCTTTTTCATAAACGGCCATAAATTCTTGGTAATAAGAACTGCCTTCCGAAGGATCATAAGAAATAAAAGTGGGGAGCGGTAAGTTTTTGTTTAATGGTGAAAAGGTTCTGTTTTCACCCCAAAAATGGTGCAAAGGATTATGACTGAAAGACTGCGCAAACAATGGAGGTTTCCAAGAACCAGGAAATGAATCTCTATGATAGTCTGGGTCAAAGTTTTTGAGATAGCCCCGATGTCCTCCATCTGTTTTAGACCATTCAAAAAGATGATTTGCAAGTGAATCTGCATAAGTGATGGATCTTTTTGTATTAGCCCTGTCAGTGGATTTGAGTAAAATTTTGTGAATTCTTTGTTCCAAAGAATCAATTTTTAGTTTGTTCTCATCTGATGTTTGAAGATAGATGGACTTCAGAAGTGTACTCTGTGAACGGTTTAGAACCATCAACCAATTGTAATTTTGGTTTGCATTGGGTAAAGGGAGCGTGTAAAGCTCATTGAGTTGTCCAGCTAAAGATTGATGTGATGCGTCTCCATGAACTACTGCCTCATATTGTGCTAACCCCATATAACCTAAACAACGAGAGGCAAAAGTAGGGGAGTTAGCAGGAGTATTTTTGGTAACATACAAGGTCATGTCAGCCCATTGTGCGGCTATTTCATGATCAGGAATATGGTCGGGAAGAACACTGCATTGTATTAGCATCAAACCTAGAAGTAAAACTAGGAAACTTTTAAAAAGAGAAAGAAATTTAATTTTCATCAAGATTGCGTTGGTATAGACTTATTTCTTGTGCGCAGCGTCCTACAAAAAGGGTCTCATTTATTTCAACAAGATCGCTAATAGCACCTGTTAATTTTAATCCGCTAAAACGATTGGGTAAAAGATCAAAGGCTCCTTGACCATTACCGAGTAACACAGTCCCAAAATTGGATTCATTTTTACCAATTTTAAGGGCATTTTGAGAGCGGTTTCCAGCTAAAATTAAATCCTGATTTCCATCCGAATTTAAGTCGAGAACTAAAATAGAAGTCAACGGACTTCTCTGTACTTCATCGGGTAGCACTTTTAATTCGTAGCCTCCTTTATCGGAACTTAACAATACAATTGATTCCATTTCGGAAGCTTCCCAGAGAAAAGTTGTAGCACTCCTATGTTCTTTTAATAAATTTTCTAACTCTGTATTGGCGTAGGATTCATAAGAGGGGTAGACTGATTTTAAAGCGACCCATTGTGCTAAAAGTTCGTCTCTTGTAGCTAGAGGATAAGAAGTCCCTTGGATGAAATATGAAAGAATGGGATCTACTGCACCATTTTTATCAAAATCATCAAAATGCATTTGTATTGGTTGGCTTTCAGAAGCGTTAAATTGATTATTCAATCCCTCATTCCCAACAATAAAGTCTGCTTTACCGTCTTTATTTAAATCTGCTGCTCTTATGGTGTTCCACCATCCTTTTTTAGTTTTGGTATTGGAAAAATAGTTTTCCTCTTTTTTTAAAGTACCGTCCAGGTTTAGATATACCGTAATGGGCATCCATTCTCCTACAAGAATAAGGTCCTGGGTTCCATCGGCATTTAAATCCGTCCACAAGGCATCTCTTACAATACCTTCAACATCATTAACCTTTTGTGATAAGTGTTCATTTAGAAGTAAATTTCCATTGCCATCATTGAGCAGGATGCTGTTAGGATATCGATTGGGATAACTTCCAGGGATTACTGCACCAGCTACAAAAAGATCTATAGTACCGTCCTGATTAAAATCACTTGCGGCAATAGCGGCACTCCCAGAGGTTGTAAAATTTTTGCCTTTTGCTCTAACAAAGGAACCCGTCCCGTTATTTAAATAGAGTTGGTCTTTAAGAACAGGACTGTCTGACTTTAAATTGTGATAACCTCCATTTGCTACGTAGAGGTCTAAGTCTCCATCGGAATCGATGTCTAATAAAGCCATTTCTGTTGTTATACTCGCTTGATCTTTAACAAAAACAGTAGAAGTTTTTTGTTTAAAAGTACCGTTTGGTTGCTGCAACCATATTTCTATAGCTTGGTCCTGTCCCCCGCCCAGAAGAAGATCTTCTCTTTGGTCTTGATTTAAATCTCCTTTTATTAGTGCAGGACCAACATAAGAGGGTTGGTAATGTAATAATTTTTGACGATCAAAGTCCAATACATTTTTAACACGGTGTGTAAATTTTAAAGTAGTTTCTTGTTTTGTAAATAAGGGATTGATTTTTTTTGGCTCCGTTGTTCTCTTCTGAGCATTTTTCTGTTCTAAGGTTACCCTTTGATTAACGGCTACTTGTTTTTTTACAGTAGTAGTTCCATCCGGCCAATTTACCACCAAGGAATCAATTATTTGTTCTTTGTCTAAGCCAAAATGAAGCTTTGGACTTACAGTAGATAAGTATCCTCTACTGGGGAATTGTTCTTTTGTTTGTTGCCCTTTTTTTGTGAAGATACTTACTTTGCTCCCCAGGGCTAAACTATTTTTATCGGAACCTTTAAGAGCTATTTGGAGAAAGTTTTTTGAATCATTGGTATTGTTACGGAAAACACCTAGGGGGGCGTTAATATTGTTCACGATTAGGTCAAGATCACCATCTCCATCCAGATCACCGTAGGCTGCTCCGTTGCTATTGGTATAATCTAAAATTCCCCATTCTTTTGTTACATCATTAAATCGGGTCCCTTTATCGTTGCGATAGAGGTAGTTAGCAACATTGGAAGCGGGCATGTTGTTAATGATTTCTAAAACATCATCTCGTTTTAAATTGGAATTTTTTTCACCGATAAATTTTTCCATATAATTCAGAAAATCTCTATTGGTATAGTCTCTCTTATATCCGTTGGTTACAAAGAGATCTTGCCATCCATCATTGTCGTAATCTGCAAATAGCGCTGCCCAACTCCAATCGGTATTAGATACCCCCATCATTTGTCCAACTTCACTAAAGGTGCCGTTTCCATTGTTTATCTGTAACATATTTCTCATGTACTGATAGTGGAAGCCGCTTTTAAGATTAAGATTAAAAAGATTATAATTATCGGGTGCTTGAAGTAATTTTTGGCGTTTATTGTCTTCAGGGAGCATGTCCAGTGTCATTAGATCAATAAAACCATCATTATTTATGTCTCCACTGTCATTTCCCATGGAGAAGTGGCTGGTTTGAGGCATGCTTTCAGGAAGCGTGTTTATAAAGTCTCCATTTTGGTCGTTGATGTATAAATAATCGGGGATTGTATAATCATTACTGACGTAGAAATCTATCCATCCGTCATTGTTAAAATCTGAAAGTGCAATCCCCAAACCGTAGGAGAGACTGGAACCGTTGATGTTTGTTTGACTGGTAATATCAGTAAACCTGCGATTTTTTTGTTCGAATAAACGCAGTCCTGTCATGGGTTGATCTTCTTTAAGCAAAACTTTCGTCTTGGGAACACCTAAAACGGGTAAAGACTTAGGGTTGTGATTTAATAGGAGCATGTCTAAATCCCCATCCCGGTCGTAGTCAAAAAAGTAACCTTGATTACTGTAGCCTTCACTATCTAAACCGTATAAGCCAGCAACTTCAGTAAATTGAGGGATGCCCTCAGCGTTATTTCCCATATTGAGAAATAATTGATTTTTTCGCTTTTTATCTTTTACCATCCCCGAATAACAAACATATAGATCCATTCTGCTGTCACCATTAATGTCTACTGCTGTAACTCCTGTTTTCCAAGGACCACTTCTTCCTTGGGTGTTTGATATCTCTGTAATATCTTCAAATTTAAAATTTCCCTTGTTGAGATACATTTTATTGTCTTCCATATTGGAGGTTAAGTAGAGATCCAATTTTTCATCTCCATTAAAGTCGGCTAGAGCAACACCTCCACCATTGTAGAAATATTCATATAATAAAACATTGGTATTCGGACCTTCGGTTAAATTATTTTGAAAGTAAAGATTGGTTTCCTTAGGGCTGAGTGGTGTGAAATGTTTGTCCGATGTAGAATTGGACTCACATCCACAAAGAATAATCAAAACAAGAAAGGAAAAGTAGGAACTTGTTCTCATGAAATATCAGCAATTTAGCTGCAAGTTATAAGATTCTTTTTAAGCAAAAAAAACATATCCTC
>JALRDC010000076.1 GCA_023262245.1 Flavobacteriaceae bacterium | reverse complement strand
GGTTTTTGATATTGAAGGCTATGGAGGCGATATAAATAAAAGTGATGCTTGGCCAGTTATGCTTAAAGAATACCAGTATTTATTGACCTATGGAATGTGGGAATTTAGTGAATTTTGGGAAGGAGGAAGTTTATCTCCAGAATGGAATGATAATGCAAGAACGCCTTCAGGCATTTTAGAAAATAATCCTTTAGGGTACGAATTATATACTACTTATTTCAAACCTGTAATTTCTAAACCAAGTAAAGCTACTCTTAGAGAAATTTTTCAAGACAATGACCAAGGAGATTCGGGTTATGTGCCGGATTAAATTAAGATCATTGGCAGCCCTTATGAATAATTTAGAGAACTAATTTTGTATCTTGTTGCTTATTAATCATAAATCAATAAAATGAAAAAAATATTTTTAGGAATTGTATTCTTGTCTTTTGCATTAGCATGTAATCAAGCAACTGAAAAACCAACTTCAAATCTGTCAGATGAATATGCTACAAATTTGAAGACCGCTCAAAAATTCTTCGAACTCTTCTTAACTGAGGATTTGGAAGCTCAAAAACCCTTAATTTGTCCAGGGGTTACCCATTATCCTCCATTTTATGGAGCTGAACCTGGTAAATATGATGCTTTTATTGCAGCAGGAAAAGGTTGGATGGATGCCTTTGATGAAATTACCTATAATGCGGAGGTTTGGTTGCCTGGAACTGATTCTTTGGGAATTCCAAACGGAAGTGTAAGAACGTATGGTGTGTGGAAAGCAAAAAACCCCATGAATGGTAACGTTATTACAACAAATGCATATCATTCATTTGAATTTAATGCAAAAGGTCAAATCCATGAAATGCGTGATTACTTTGATGCTTCAGGTGCTATGGCTGCAGCCATGAAAGAAGCCCAATAGTTAAAATGACTTGTTTTAAAACCCTCCCAATCGGAGGGTTTTTCTTTTAGACCACTGAATCTTATCCAAATACTCAAAAATCTTTTAGGATCACTAACTTAAGAGTTCCTTGTTGTAATTTTATAGGTAGGGTATATTAAAGAAATTTATGAATAGGAAATCTCTTTTGATCAAAAACAACAAAAAATGATCAAAAAATGTCAAAAATCATCCTAAATTGATCAAAAATGGAATAAAATTTAACTTTTTTGTTCTATTTTGCCCCAAAACAACAAAAAATCATGTCTCTGATTAAGGTGAGAATCAAGCTAAGTAAAACACCAACCAAATTAAAGTTAAAATGCGATATACCCTTCACCTAGCACTCGTCAATCTTATTTGTTTTCATTTGGGCTTTTCACAAAGCCAACGCAGCGATCTCAACAGTTCCATTAAAGAGAAACCCAATATTGTATTGATTCTTACTGATGATCAGGGTTATCACGATGTATCTTATTATGGTACTAAAGACATTAAAACACCTAATATTGATGGGATAGCTTCCAGTGGTATGCGCTTTGACAATTTTTATGCCAATGGGCCTGTTTGTTCCCCTACACGGGCAGCATTGCTCACAGGTAGGTACCAAGATTTTGTAGGGGTTCCTGGGGTTATCCGTACAAACAAAAAAAATAATTGGGGCTATTTGGATGCAGCTGCTACTTTGCTGCCGCAAGAACTTAAAATGGAAGGGTACCAAACAGCCATAATTGGTAAATGGCACCTTGGTCTGGAGTCACCCAATACGCCTGTAGAACGCGGATTTGATTTTTTTCAGGGCTGGTTGGGGGATATGATGGACGACTATTGGACCCATCGAAGGCATGGCATAAATTATATGCGGTTTAATGGTAAAGAAATTGACCCTAAAGGACACGCAACCGACCTTTTTACCGATTGGTCCGTAGACTACATAAAAAGCAAGGCGGATGACAAACAGCCTTTTTTTCTTTATTTGGCCTATAATGCTCCCCATTTTCCGGTACAACCTCCACAGGATTGGCTAGATAAAGTAATAAAACGGGAAAAAGGTATCGATAAGACTAGGGCAAAACTGGTTGCCTTTATTGAGCATATGGATCACGGTATTGGAAAAGTTATTGAGGCACTCAGGGAAAGTAATCAGTTAGAAAACACCATTCTGATTTTTACCAGCGACAATGGTGGCCACCTGCCTAGCAAGGCCAATAATGGCCCCCTCAGAGATGGTAAACAAAGTATGTACGAGGGAGGATTAAAAGTTCCAACTGCAATTAGTTGGCCAAAAAAAATCAATCCCGGTACCATTTCTAAAGAAGTGCTGCTCTCTATGGATTTATATCCTACCTTATTGAATATTATTGGATCAAAACCAAAGAAACCTATTGAGGGACGCAGTTTTATGACAGAGCTGTTCGATCCTGGAAGGGAGACTACCCAGAGGCCACTCTATTTTGTTCGAAAAGAAGGAGGAACCTTATATGGTGGTCAAAACATTTATGCGATGCGTAAAGGGGATTGGAAATTGCTGCAAAACAGCCCTTATGAGCCTTACGAACTTTATAATTTGGCCGCTGATCCATTGGAACAAAAAAACCTTATCGAAAGCAGGCAGGATAAATATAAAGAACTAAATATGTTATTAATGGAGCATATTCAGAAGGCTGGAAAAGTACCCTGGCAAAAACCAAATTAGTCGGTAAAACCTGCTGTAAGGGTGAATAAAAAATAGTGCCCTATTAATTCCAAATTGAGGAAATTAAAATCATTTCTAGCAATTGATTTTGTAAATCAAGTACAAATCGGATACTAATGGAGGGAAAATCAAGAATTCAACAGAATCATGTTTTTCCCTTTAAACATCTTGTAAAAAACGGAAAATCATCTGTAACCACGTAGTAATAAATCCCTTCAGGAAATTCTGGAGTAACTCCAAAACGACCATTGCATTCATCTAAATCTCCTAGCCCCTCAACATACTCGTAGTCTTGGGTGAATGCTCCCATAGAAATAGGAGTATTTGGATTTGTTGTGCCCTGACCAGGTCCACCGATTAACGAAGTTAAAGTAGTAGGTCGATTAGCATCAGGTTCAGATTTTAATCTATAACTCGGAGTAAGTGGCTTGATAGTGCTGTTTGAATTATTTGGATCTGAATACCCATATCTAGCATACACGGGAAACCCATCTGATGCCCATCCTACCAATGAGATTCCTTGATTATCTTCTAATAATTCCACCAGTAATTCTGGAATTCCATGGTAATGATATTCTCCCGTAGGTTGTACATGCGCATGATTCATATCATCTCCAAAATCAAAAGAATCATGTCCCAAGGCTTCTATATTCCAGCGACCTTGCCCTTGTGCTAAACTACATTCTCCAGCATCGTTACACCTACCCGCAGTAGCAGGATCAAATTTGACACTATTTAATGCATAGGCAATTGCTAAAGCTGGACCTACAATTTCTAAACCACTTTCAGCGATTATGGTTGGACAAAGAGTAAATCTTTTGTTTACATTTTGTTCCCTAATTGTGTTAGGGTTATCGGAGTTTGGAAATGTTCCAACCTCGTGATTAGGAATACCATTTCCAGTCAAAATTCTATCAACACCGTCTGAAGTCCAAGAATAACGACTGTATAAGTTGACAGATTCATCATCATTAAAGATTTCCTCATCAATGTCAACAAATACTCCAGCGGTCGAAAAATCACCCGTACAGTTGGTACTCACTTCCTCTTGAGATTCCTCACTTGAGCTACATGCCAAAAACATTAGCAAAATCAATAAATTTAAAACGCTCTTCATCTTAAAAATAGTAACGGTAAAAATTTGTGTCAAAATAAAACTTTTTGTTTCAGTATCCATATTACGCTATTTCTATGAGAAACAAACCAAAGTTTCACTACTATTTTACTTCTACTGAGCTGATTAAAAGTCCCCTTATAGTTATTTAGGGCGTATTCTTTTTGATGATTTTATTAATCCTTTTGTAATACCAGGGTATTATCTATATATTTAAATATTATTAACCATAAATCAATTAAAATGAAAAAAGTATTTTATTTTTTAACTTTTGTGTTATTTACAACTAACGCAATATCTCAAAATACATTTAGACTGTGGCATTTCAATGCCAAAGCAGGAACTGAAGAGGCTATTGGCAACCTGATAACTAAACACAATGAAAATGCAGATTATAAGTCTGGAGGAGTCCAAATTGAAAGGATTACTTTTGGAGACAATATGTGGTCCCACAGAGTAGTAGCATTTGGAGAACTTGGAAAACTTGGGAGAAATGATCTAAAAGAATATCAACAAGGACTTTTCCTTGAAAAGTTAAATAACTTTGTTGAAGAATGGGGACCCTCTTACGCAGGAAGATTTCTTAGCTATGTAGGTAGCGAACCTAAAAATTACCCTTTTATTCAGATTTATAATATTTTACCTAAGGATCCTATAGCCTTTAAAAAAGCTCATGATAAATATGTTGGTCAGATCTCAAAAGTATTGGGAAACAGGCCTGTAGGTTTTGGAACTTACGACATCGGCTCTCCTGAGGGTGCCACCCATTGGGTTGTGGTTGGTTCCTCTAATTTCAATGACCTAATCGATCAAAAACAAAAAATGGAAAAATATAGCAAAGAATGGGCGGAATGGGGCAAAACTAATGGTGGTGTTGAAATTAAATCCAACTTTACTATTTTAGTTCTTGCAGCTTTTGGAGGAATGTAATTTATACTTTCTTTTATTAATTTTATCCTTAGGAAAACAAAAACCCTGCCCTAGGGTAGGGTTTTTAACCTTAAAATATTTAAAAACTAATCCCTTTTAATAAAAGAAATTATCAAACAGCGTCTTTATTTTTCCGTTTTGAATTGGTCCTTTTTTTTGTTGCTTTCACTTACTTCAATTAATTGTACGAGCGAGAAATCCTTCCTAGAAACTCATTTACCTGAAAGTAAATTTCGTGGAGTTTGGGTGACCAATGTTGGGAGTGACGCACTTAAATCAGAGAAAAATATCAAAAAGCTTATCAATGATTGTAAAAAATACCGGATAAAAAATCTTTTTGTTGTTGTTTGGAACAAAGGATTCACACAATATCCCAGCGAAGTCTTAAACCGATATATCGGAATCCGCCAAGAGCCCTTGCTAGCACACTTTGATCCCCTGCAAGAACTTATTGAACAAGCACATAAAGAGGGGATTAAAGTTCATGCCTGGTTTGAATTTGGATTCTCATTTGCCTACAACGATCCCAAAAGTCCTTGGATTAAAAAATATCCTGAATGGCTGGGAAAAGATCAACAGGGAGAACTCTTGAAAAAAAATAACTTTATGTGGTGGAATGCACTGCACCCGGAGCCTCAAAAGTTTCTCTTGGAACTCATAGAAGAAGTTGTAAAACTTTATGATATCGACGGTATTCAGGGTGATGATCGATTGCCTGCAATGCCTTCTGAAGGAGGTTATGATCCTTACACTCGTGCCTTATATACCCAAGAGTTTAAAGCTCCTCCTCCAAGCGACCACAAACAACAAGACTGGATTCTATGGCGCTCAAAACAACTCAGCTCTTTTGGTAAACAAATTTATGATCGTGTAAAGTCTCTTGATCCAAATGTTCAAGTATCCTGGGCACCAAGTATTTATCCTTGGTCCGAGCAGGAATACCTTCAAGCTTGGCCTGATTGGATAAAAGGGGGCTATGCAGATTTTGTCATCCCACAATTTTACAGATACAACATTAAAGATTACAGTAAGATAATTGACCAAATTGATGAACAATTGAGCACCAAAGAAAGAGAAAAAATTTATGCTGGAGTACTAACTTCTCTAGGAGGGGGGTATCGTATCAAGGATTCACTACTAGTTAGCATGATAAACTATCATCGTTCAAAAGGAATCCAAGGGGAAGTGTTTTTCTACTACGAAACCTTTAATAGATAGTCAATGTGCATTTTTAAATCCATCTGATTAGACCTCATTTAAGTCAATTTTGCCATCAGAACTTTTGAAGTTCATTTTCATAATTTTTAATTTTGAAGTATGAAAAAAATCGTATTTATAAGCTTATTTATGATTCTTGCTTGTCAAGAAAAAGAGTTTAAAAAGGTAGATAATATAGAGCAAATTCATGGAAATTGGGTGAGCAAGCAGGACACTCTAAAAATTGATGCCCCTAAAATGATTCTTCAAATTAATAATGGTCCTGTTCAAAGAATCATTACCGAAGAAGATGGGTTTTCATTTCTCGTTAACGCCTTTATTGACGCAGAAAAAACCTTTTCTGGTTTGTTTTTAATTCGAGGGAATACCGTAAGTATCATTCGTACCGATGGCGCTCCCAATAGATGGTATCAAAAAATCAAATAAATTTTATTGATTTAAAGAGATTATTCTTCTTAAAATAAATGGTAATCCATTACGAACTTAGTATCTTGGATAACTACACTTAATTATTATAAAACTCATGAAAAAATTAATCTTGGTGCTCCTTTTTCCTTTATTAGGTTTTTGTCAAACTGTCTCTAATGAATTTTATATTGGAGATCCTCTGCCTGATGCCCCTATACTTTCTAAAAGAGGCAAGCATAAAATAGGCGTTAAGACCCTAAAGCTAGTAAATGAAAACCAATTGGATATTTTGCGCAGTAGCAAAGACGAAGACGTTCTTTACGACCGTCCATTAACCGTTGAAGTATGGTATCCTGCAACCTTAAATCCAGAAGATGACGAGGAGGTAATTTATGATCAGGTAATGGGAAATTTTTCAGACCCTAACCGCCCATTAATCCCTTTTCAATTCAAAGGAAGAGCTAAAAGAGATGCTCGTCCAGATTCTTCTCTTGGGGCTTCTCCTCTAGTCATTGTCTCTCATGGCTACACCGGATCCAGATTTTTGTTTACTTATCTCACAGAGAACCTTGCCTCAAAAGGATATATCGTAGTATCTATAGGCCATACAGATTCCACCTTTCAGGATGCAAATGCATTTAACAGTACCCTCTTAAATAGATCCTTAGATGTTCTTTTTGTTTTAGATGAAATTGCAAATCTGAATGAAGATCCCTCATTTTTCCTCAAGGGACTTATAGATGCCAATAATGCTGCTCTAATAGGATATTCAATGGGTGGTTATGGTGCTGTTAATATAGCTGGTGGTGGCTATAGTGAAAAGGCTTTACAATTTTTTGTAGCTGCATCCAAAGGAAATAGTGCTCTTGAAAAAAGAGTGATGGGAAACAAAGCCTTTCACGATTCTTTTGACAATCGTTTTAAAGCTGTGGTTGCAATGGCTCCTTGGGGAATGGAATACAATGCATGGGACGCTGAAGGTTTAAAGGGAATTAAAATCCCAACTCTTTTTATAGCTGGGAGTAAGGACGATATTTCTGGCTATGAAAAGGGTGTAAAAGCGATTTATGACGGAGCCGTAAATTGCGAACGCTACCTGCTCACCTACATCAATGCACGACACAATATCGCTCCCAACCCTCCTACTCCAGAAGTAATGCAAGAGGGGCTTCATATAGATGAGTATTTGCGCTATGCAGACTCGGTTTGGGATCAACGAAGAATAAACAATATTAACCAACATTTCATCACCGCTTTTTTAGGGATTAAATTGAAAAATAAAGTTGACTTCCTGCCTTATCTAGACGCAAATTCTCTTGAGAAACAAGATCCTTGGGAAGGCTTTCTACCGAGAACTTCTGTAGGACTTGAGTTTAAAAGCAATAATGCTCTAAAATGAAGTATGCAAAATCCCTAATAAGTAGATTTGTAAATTTCTCAATTAATTTTTAGTTTTGATAATTATCCCGTGTGGACTGGGAGAAATAATACAGTCGCGGGTGGAGAGAACGCATCCGAAAAAATCGTTACATAGGTTTAACGCTTAAAGCATCTGCTAGCGGAGAGTTTATGTTTCCTATGAAAAAAAGTATTCAAAATTTCATTTTCTTTTCCGTTTTTGGTGTTTTAGGTTAATTATATCAATTATGAAATATTACAACAAAACCCGGACGATTGAACAAAAAGTAACCGATAGACAAATCCTAGAGCTCTTAAAAAAGCAAAATGATTTGTTAGAATCAATATTACAATCCGTTTCAAAAGCCTAACAAACCCAAATTTTTTACTATGAAAAAAGGATTTTTTTTCTCCTTTTTTTTTCTTTGTTTGTTTGTTTCTTGTGCATCCCTTAAGGCTGTAAATGACGAGCAAAAAAAGGAAACCAGTACACTACCCCCAGATGTTGCTTCTAATAAATATTCAAAAAAAAGAAGCTAAATTCTGGGAACTTTCATGTTCAAATACCTCTGACACTTTTTACAAATGAGGGAGTTGGAGGTATTTTTTTATCTCGTGTCTGCATCGAGCATTGAAAAAATAAAATATTTGAAAATTTTTCGTATTATTAATTCATACTTATGTTTTTGTTTAATGAATCAAACGAAATATTTACTGGCTTACACCATCCCTCTTTCGGCAATAATAGGGCTACAACTTGGAGGTCTGTGGTCTTTTACTACAGTAGTATATGCCTTTGGTTTGATTCCAATTTGGGAAGCATTTTTAACCCCTAATCCAGACAAGCTCAGTGAAGAAATGAAAGAGAGCAGACTGGCGAACTGGTTCTTTGATGGGATGTTGTATTTTAACGTTATTATTGTTTTTTCAATTCTACTCTACGGGATTTGGTATCTTACTTCTATTTCGCTCCCAACTTATGAATTGGTTGGACTCATTCTATCTTTTGGAATTGTTTTAGGGACTAACGGCATTAATGTCGCACACGAACTTGGACACCGAACCACCATATGGGAACGTACCTTAGCTAAATTTTTATTAATGCCTGCAATGTATATGCATTTCTACATAGAACATAACTTTGGACATCATGTTAATGTTGGGACTTCAAAAGATCCCGCTACTTCAAAAAAAAACCAAAGTATTTTTTCCTTCTGGCTAACTTCCATAAGTGGGCAAATTATCAATTCTATTAAAATTCAAAGGAGCCTTCTCAAAAAACAAAAACGCAGTTTTTTTAGTGTTAAAAATGACTTTTTTTACTACCAACTCTTCCAAATGATCTATTTGTCTTTAATAGGAACTTATTTTGATCTTTTTGGAGTTTTTCTAGCTTTAGCAATAGCCCTGGTAAGTGTGTTATTGCTGGAGACCATAAACTATATTGAACACTATGGCTTAACTAGAGCTGTTAAAGGCAATCGTTATGCACGGGTTACTCCCATGCATTCGTGGAATTCAAATCACACTATTGGTCGTTTAGTTCTTTATGAATTAACACGTCACAGCGACCATCACCATAGGGCTTCAAAAAAATATCAAATTCTAGAAAGTATTGAAGACAGCCCTCAGTTGCCCTTCGGTTATACTACTTCCATGCTCATTGCTTTTGTCCCTCCTCTTTGGTTTAAATTAATGAACAAAAGAATTCCTCAAAATTCATGAATATAAGGTTTCGCTATCTTGTTATATGTAAATAATATATGAGCCTTTGATTAGTAATGAATTAAATCATACTTTTAAACTAAGCTTGATCCTTGATTCATTTGATTGTTTTGTGGGGAGATGGAGTTGAAGTAGGATGTATGACGCAGGAAGTTCCTTTAAACTTGATCCCCACTTTTTTAATGACATGAGAAAAAAAAGCATCTCCTTAAAAATCAATAATTTTGTGGAGAGAAGCTAATAAGTCCACTCTTTTATACAGAGGTTTTCCTATTGTTCAAAATTTATCGTCAGAGGAAAAATGCCCTTCTATTTAGTTTAAAACTCCCTTTATTTTTTACGGAATTTAATTTTTTAGAACGCTCTTGATGTATTCATTACATCGCTTTACCTCTTCAATTGGAGAGGAACCTTCAGGAATTTCATACTCTACCTCAATCGTTATAGGAAATTTATAGTTATTCTCATAGATTAATTGCACAACCTCTTTTATTGGGGTATCTCCTTTCCCCCACATTAGATTTCCTCCTCCATTACTCTTCCTTTGTCGATCTTTAAGATGCATACTTATAATTTTATCATGCTTTTCTTTGATAAATTCAACTACATTTTCATTTTCCCCAGCAACATAATGCCCAAAGTCAAGATTCATCAAATTGGCTGAAGATTGATCCATTGCAGTATCCCATAGGGTTGGAGTTTGTTGTTCGTGTCCATGATATCCAATTAACATGTTTTCCTCTTCAGCAATTTTAGCTAACCGAGCGGTATGATTATCATCTTCAGGGTGTTCCAAAGTTACATGCGATGCTCCTAAAGCTTTTGCTGCTCGCATCCCATAGCGAATTGCTTCATCTGTACTCTCTTTCTGAAAAACATTTGGTTTAAAGGCAAAAATAGAGATTCCTGCTTCGGCATAAAGATTTTTCAACTCTTCAAATTTGTTGTAATCTACCGTTTTATGCCATGCTGCTAATTCCACTTCATAAGCCTTGCTGTCAATTTCAAATTGCGTCACTATTGCTTCCTCTTCCTCCGTTAATTCCTCCTGCCTGTATTTTTTGTATAAAACAGGCATTATTTTAGGATTCGAGATAGGGCTTACAGGAGCTCCAGCATAGGTTTCTGCATGATTGCCCATAAGTTCTACATGCTTTATCCCTGCTTGTTTAATGTATTCCAATATGGCTAAGGGACTCTGATCTTCCATAGATCTAAAAGACCAGGTTTGAACACCTATTATGAGTTCTTTTTTGTCTTCAGAAGTAGGCTTACAAGACTGAAAGCCAAACAATATTACTAAAAGTAAGGTTAGATTTTTAAAAATTGTTTTCATGATTTGAAAAGGCTAATGTTAAAAACAACAAAGTCGTCATTTTTAGACAAAAAAACAATAAAGAGCCTTGATTTTTAGATGATCTTAGAATCGTTCAACTACTGGATTTTTCTATTTTTTTGAAGTAATTAGTGTTCTTTGAAAGGAAAAATACTGCTTCAAAGAAGCTTTTGTAAAGACGTTATTTTATCGTAATATTGCAATATGGGAATTACAAAAACAGAAGGCTTTAGCCTCAAAACAATTGATAGGGCAGATTTATTCAAAGCTTTGGGGCATCCTGCAAGGCTTTCCATTATAGAAATGTTAGTGAATACTCCTAATTGCATAAACAGTGAAATTGTAGATGAAATCCCTTTGGCGCAACCTACTATATCAAAACATTTGGCAGAATTAAAAAATGCAGGCTTAATCCAAGGGAATATTTTAGGTAAAAACATCTGTTATTGTATAAATCCGAAGCGTTTGAATCAACTTAAAGAATTAATACAAAATTTTTCAAATCAAATTGAACCCAAAAATCTTTCCTTTTAAATGAAACTTTCCGAAATTAAAACACAACTAAAATCTCTAAATCATATTCGCTTCAAACTCCCCGATGGATCTTTAGTTCCCCCACATTTTCATATTACAGAAATTGGTCGCATACAAAAACAATTTATCGATTGTGGAGGTACCATCAGAGATGAAACAAAGATCAATTTTCAGTTGTGGTCTGCGGAAGATTATGACCACCGATTGAGTGTCTCTAAGTTGCTATCTATCATTTCAATAGCTGAAAAAAATCTTGCTTTAAGCGATTCGGAAATTGAAATAGAATATCAAAACAAGACGATAGGAAAATACCACTTAGATTTTGATGGCTCTCACTTTTTACTGAAACCTACTCAAACAAATTGTTTGGCAAGAGAAGATTGTAAGCTACCTTCTAATAAAGAAAAAGTCCCTAAAGCAATCTCAACCCAATGTCTCCCAGATTCAAATTGCTACTAAAAAACTTCAAAGATGAAACCAATTTTTCCGGAATTAGAAAAAACCATTCAGCAAATTTTAAAACTACCTATTGCTGATCATCGAAAAGTTATTTTACAAGAATTGATTGAATACATTAAGGCAAAACATTTCAATAAAGAAACGGTTCATTTAAATTTTATTTGCACCCATAATTCCCGTAGGAGTCAATTCTCCCAAATATGGGCCTATACGGCTGCTTATTTCTATGGAGTAGATGCATACTGCTACTCTGGTGGAGTTGAAGTTACTGCGTTTAATAAAAGGGCGGTGTCCTCTATTCAAAAAAGTGGATTTGGAATAAATTCGAACGGCACCTCTTCTAACCCTGTATACGAGGTAGCGCTCAATGAACAAGTTAAAGCTTTGAGCGTTTTTTCTAAATTATATGACCATCCTATCAATCAAACGAAATCATTTGCTGCCGTAATGACTTGTTCGCATGCTGATGAAAACTGTCCCGTTATTCCCGGAACGGAAAAGAGAATCTCACTACAATATGAAGATCCTAAAGCTTTTGATGACAGTCCTCAAGAACGACAAAAATACGATGAACGATCATGGCAGATAGCCTCAGAGTTATTTTATGTTTTTAAATCGGTTAAAGACAAATGATGGTTCTGCAATCTTTTTATTCTATAAGCAGTAAAAAATAATTTTAACTATAAAAACAAAATGATTCTTTATCATTATGTTTTAAATTTGAAAAAAAACATGTTCAAAAAAATAACTGTATTCACTTTTGCTCCGCTGGCGCTGCTTCTTATTCCTCTCATTGCGATGCTAATAACTAACGAAGTTCAATGGGGGATTTTTGACTTTGTAATTATGGGAGTTTTACTCATGATTGCAGGAACGTGGATTCAAAAGGTCATTGAACGGACAAAAAGCAAACCCAGTCGCTTGATCTATATAAGCTTAATCCTAATGCTATTTTTATTATTATGGATGGAATTGGCTGTTGGTATCTTTGACAGTCCAATAGCAGGGAGTTAAAAATACCGCTATTCACCTTGATGATTATCTGAGACTGTTCGTAAAATTTGTTCTTCGCTTTTTTAAGAAAGAACTACTGCAAATCATCTTCTCAATACCCTTAAAATAAAATCTAAAGGTGCTTCCTGATAAATTCCTGAGTATTCCTGCCCAACCTCTATTGCTTTTTTTCTAAGAAAATCTGCATGTTTATAACTGTGGAACAATACATTAAAGTCTATGGAATTATCTGCACTTACAACACGATCTTCATAAACAGGATTGTAAATATAAAATGGAGGATCCGTTGCATCCATTTGACTTCTGTAGTCCAATAAATTTGAAATTTCATCCGTAGGAACACCGTTATAAAATTTGATGAATAAGTCTTC
>JALRDC010000069.1 GCA_023262245.1 Flavobacteriaceae bacterium | reverse complement strand
ATTTCTTCAAATGCCGTTCCAATTTTTTGGACAAAGGCTTTTTTACGTATTGGATCCTCTGAAAGAAATTCGGTTAAATCGGCTTGTGGGATGTGTTGCATAAAAAAAGCGGATCCATCGATCCGCTTTATAATAGATAAGGAAAGCTACAGCGGACCGTTTGTTGGCACCTGCTGTCTCGAATTCCCTAAATGATTATCATAAGACATAGACACCTCCTTTCATATTTAGTTAAACATGGTTGTTGTCACAACCCGAACTACTCAATATCAAAGATAACGACCCTTTTAAACCTTATCAAATTATTTTACGATTTTTTTAAGAGTCAACCCTTGAACTAAAATGGTAAATAAAACGACCCCATAAGTGAGGATTAAAATCAAATCTTTTCCTGACCCAATAGCATCAGGAAGATTTAAGGCAAGAGCGATACTCAAACCCCCTCGAAGCCCCCCCCAAGTTATGATCAAAGCGGTATTTTTCTCAAAAGTCTTTTTTATTGAAAGAATTTTAATCGGTAAAAAAACACCAATTCCTCTAGAGACAACTACCAAGACGATTACAATAATAACGATCAACAGGTAAGAGAAATCAAAGTTCTGAAGAATGGGGATGATTTCCAATCCTATCAAGATGAATAAAATAGCATTTAAAGTTTCATCAAGTAAATGCCAAAATTTGTAAACGTAATCTCCCATTACTTTTTGAATGCCTTCGGCTTGGTCATCAGTATCTATATTTTGGTTTAAAAACAGACCCATTACAACAACTCCAAGGACAGCAGAAAAGTGAAAAATATGAGAAATTACAGGAACCAGTAAGACCAGTGAAAGTGTTATCAGCACCTCTAATTCTACATGCTCGTTTTCAATATATTTGACCAATTTTAAGCCGAGGAAGCCCATGATAGCACCAAGTAAAATCCCTCCTATAACTTCTGTCGCAAATAAGGATCCTACACTTTGAATGGTTACATTATCGATTCCTTCTGCTTTGATACTTAGTAGGGTAAGAAAAACCACTACTCCAATTCCATCATTAAATAAAGATTCACCAGCAATACGAGTTTCTGTAACCGATGAAAGGTTCATTTTTTTTACCATAGCCAAAACAGCGATAGGATCTGTAGGCGCAATTAGTGATCCAAAAAGTAAACAATCTACATAATCTAAACCCAATCCAGAAAGTCCTAGCTGGGGTTGTTCTATAAGCCAAAAAAGGCCTGTACCAACAACAAAAGTAGAGAAAACTACCCCAAAACTAGCGAGTAATAAAATGGTCAATTTATCATTTAACAGCTCGTGTACATTCACACTGATGGCTCCAGCAAAAAGAAGAAATGGCAGCATGACGTCAATCAACAATACACTAAAGTCAAATTGTTCTGTAAGGGAGGTTGCAAATTTTAAAAAATCAGGAGCAATGAGTCCTGTGAAAAGCACTCCAGCAGATAAAACAATCGCTAAGACCATAAGCCCTATGGTCTGAGGGAGTTTTAATAAACGTAGGTTGATAATTGAAAAAATCGATGCTAATAAAAGCAACAGGGTTGCAAGTTCAAGAAAATTCATTTAATATAGTTTTCTTAAATGTAAGAAATTTAACGCTTTAAATACAGTTTTGAAATGTATTTTCCGATAACATCAAACTCCAAATTGACTGTTTTTCCTACCTGAAGATCTTTAAAATTTGTATTTTCAAAAGTGTATGGTATAATGGCAACAGAAAATTGATTTTCTTTTGAATTTACGACCGTTAAGCTAACTCCATTTACAGTAATCGAGCCTTTTTCAATGGTAATGTTATGGGGTTTGCTATCATATTCGAAGGTATACGTCCAACTCCCATCTAATGTTTCTGCTGCTATGCATAGTGCAGTTTGATCAACATGTCCTTGAACGATGTGACCGTCTAATCGATCCCCCAGTTGCATAGCTCTTTCAATATTGATTAAATCCCCGACTTTTAGAAGTCCTAAATTGGTTTTATCTAAAGTTTCCTGTATGGCCGTGACGGTATAGTGTGTAGTATCACAAGAAACAACAGTTAAACAAACCCCATTGTGTGCAACACTTTGATCTATTTTTAGTGTTGCTGCCAATTTGCTTTCCAATTTGATATGGAGGTTGTCCCCTTCTTTTGTAAGAGCATTTACTTTTGCAATGGCTTCTATGATTCCCGTAAACATCCGTATTTTTTTTAATTACATTTGTTCCAAAAGTAAGACAAAAAGCTTCTCGGGTGCTTGAAACAAACAAAATAAAGGTAGGAATTTCTGTGGGCGACCCTAACGGGATTGGATTAGAGATTATTTTAAAAAGCTTTCAAGATAAACGCATTTATGATTTTTTTACCCCCATTGCTTATGCTCATAACAAGAATTTTATTGAAGAGCGCAAAAAATTGGGCATTTCTACGAGCATCTTTTTTTTAAAAAATAAAAAAAACCCTCATAAAGGTCAACTCAATGTAGTGGATGTATGGAAACAAGCATTTCCTGTAGCTTATGGACAAGAAAGCAAAGAAGCAGGAGCCCACGCTATTTCTTCCCTTGAGGCTGCAACACTTGCCCTTAAAGCAAAAGAGATTGATATCTTACTAACAGCACCCATTCATAAAAAGAGTGTTCAATCCAAAGAATTTAACTTTCCAGGGCACACAGATTATTTAAACAAAACCTTAGAAGGCGAAAGTTTAATGTTCATGATTTCAGACTCCCTTAGGGTAGCCTTAGCTAGTGATCACATCCCCTTAGGCGAAGTTACTTCCTGCCTCACAAGGGATCGGATTGAGAAGAAAATCTTGCTACTTGAACAAAGTCTTAAAAAAGACTTTGGAATTTCCAGACCCAAAATAGCAGTTTTAAGTATAAATCCACATGCAGGTGATCATGGAGTGATTGGAAAAGATGACGACGTACTTTTAAAACCCTTAATTCAAAAAAAATTCAATGAGGGAAGTTTGGTTTTTGGTCCTTTCCCTGCAGATGGTTTTTTTGGAAGTCAAACCTATCAAAATTATGATGCCGTACTCGCTATGTATCACGATCAGGGTCTCATTCCCTTCAAAACCCTTTCCTTTGGTAAAGGAGTGAATTTTACTGCGGGGCTCAATAGGGTTCGAACCTCACCAGATCATGGAACTGCATTTGATATTGCTGGTAAAGGTATAGCTGATCCAAGTTCTTTTAATGAAGCCTTATTTATCGCTAGAAAAATTTATCTTCAGCGGAAAGAATTTAAAGAAAACAATTAATTCAAAGTTAACAGGACTAACTGTTTAACCAATTCACACGGCTTTTTTTTAACGTTTTTGTAATTGCATTTTGGTTCTAGAATTTTAAAACAACCAGATTTGAAAAAGAAGAGATACTCCATACTAAACCGAAATTTAATACAACAATTGACCTACTCCTTATTTTTAAAAAGGCGAACAAAAAAACTCCCCATAAGAGAATGGATTAAACTGGAAATAGCTGCAGGTATGGCAACACTAGGATTACTAAAGTTTTCTCGAGCCAAAACGACACCCAAACCTGAGTTTTGCATTCCGACTTCAATAGAAATGGTTTTGGCCACTTTCCAATTTTTAAAAACCCCAAAGCTCACTAAAAATCCCAGTAGAAAACCAAAGAAGTGCAAACAAATCAAAGCGATGATAAGTACCCATCCAGAATGGAGTATGATTTCCTTTCCTTGCCCCACAATACTGGCTACTATCAAACAGATTAGTAATACCGCTGAAGGAGGGGCAAAGGGAAGTATTTTTAAAGTTGTTTTAGGCAAGTAACGGTTGATAAGGACCCCTATCATTATAGGAAGTAAGACCACCTTAAGCGTACTGTAAAAAAGACCCGCTGCAGGAATATCCAGATAATTTCCCGAAAATTGAAGGGTTAAAAAAGGAGTCATAAAAATCGCTGCTAAGGTTGAGCACGCTGTCATGCTAACGGACAAAGCCACTTCTGCTTTCGCCAAATAGGCAATAACATTTGAAGCCGTTCCTCCTGGACAAGAAGCCACAAGAATCATTCCTACTGCAAAATTTGGAGGTAGTTGAAAAAGAGCGGCCAAACCCCAACCCAAAAGAGGCATGATTAGAAATTGCATGCTGATGCCAATAAAAACCCATTTGGGATGGCGTATTACTTGAACAAAGTCATGGCTCTTAAGCGTTAATCCCATTCCCAACATAATTCCTCCCAGACCCAAAGTAATTAATGAGCCCTCAAACCAGGTAAAAAAGGGCGGATGAATTAACGCTAGAATTACAAAAAAAGTAACGATCCAAGGAAAAGCAGAGGTAATCTTGTGTAGCATTCAATAATTTAAGTTACTCTAAATATAATCAATGGTTTTTGTAATTTGTAACTATTAAAATGAATTCAGATGTTACAATTTAACTTTTTCAAATTTCTTGCGCCATGCTTGTTTGTTTTAATTCTAGCTTGTTCGCGACCAACATCAAATCCGTCAGAAAGTTTTGCCCTGCTTCCCTCAGTGGCTCAAAACAATTTTAAAAGCGAAGACTCAAAACTGGATCTAAACGCTTTAAGATATGCTTTTAGCCCAAGCGGTGAAGAGTTGCCTCTACGCTATGGGATGACCCAAATTTTTAAAAAAACAGACCAAGCAGAAAAGGCTCATTTAGTATACAGCATTCAAACAAAAGAAGGAAAAGCTCCTGAATCCTATCGGCTTGAAATAAAAGAAGATAAAATCATCATCGAGGCTCAAGATGACGCAGGACTTTTTTATGCTTTCATTACACTGAATCAGTTATTGGAGGACGCCAAGGATTTAAGCATCCCTCTTCCTAAAGTAGAATTGGAAGATGCCCCTAAAATTGCCTTCCGCCCCATTCAAATTGATGTAAAACACCATTTAGAGAAAAAGCACTACTACTATGAACTTATAGATGAGTTGGCACAGTTAAAAATAAACGGAATAATTGTTGAAATTGAAGACAAACTGCAATACAAAAGACGCCCTGAAGTAGCTTCCGCAGATGCACTCTCTATCGAAGAATGGAGGGCAATAAGCGATTATGCTTTAGCAAGAAATATTAAAATAAGTCCCTTGGTGCAAGGGTTAGGACATGCCTCTTTTGTTTTAAAACACGAAAAAAATAAATTTTTAAGAGACGATCCAAAAAGCGATTGGGCATTCAATCCTTTGGATCCCGAAACCTATGAACTCCAGTATGATTTATATCGAGACGCTATGGAGGCATTTCCACACGGAAAGTACCTTCATGTAGGGGGAGATGAGGTTCATACTACTGGAAGAGGAAGTGGAAAAAGTGCTTTAGAGTTAAATCTCATTTGGTTAAATAAGGTAACTTCTTTCGCAGCAAAACACAACCGAGTTCCCATTTTTTGGGATGATATGCCTCTAAAACAAGCAGGCTTAATGCAACCCATTTACGATGCTAAGATGTCGGCTAAAACAGTAGACTCTATTTGGCAAGTAAACGAGTCCAAATTGAATCGCTTTTTAGAACAATTTCCCAAAAATTGTGTCTATATGCGATGGAATTACCATAGGGCAGAATCTTATGGAAATGGAAAAGCAATGGACTGGTTTTCATCAAATGGATTTCAAGTGATGGGAGCAACAGCAGGACAAACAAGATGGACTTTAATGCCCCAGAGAGAAGGGAATATAGATCAAATTCGCATTTTTGCTGAACAGTCTATCAACAGAAATTACGACGGTTTATTACTCACCCTCTGGGATGATGATTCGCCTCATTTTGAATTATACAAAAGGGGAATTCACGCCTTTGCAGAATTTACCTGGGGAGGGTTACAACGCTCAAAAGAAGATTTTAAAAAAGTTTATCGTCATCGCAAATTTGGCCCTAAGTTTCTATCTGAAGAATATGCCTTTATCGATGCTCTAGACCAACCCGTAGGTCTTTGGACCAATCTATTAGTGAAAGAGGGGGTGCATAGAAATTCATTAATTCAACATGAAAACCCTATTGAAGAACAAATAATAGACCTCCCTGAATTTAATAATAAAGGACTATGGGCTAAAAAATATGCACAGCGATTAACCGAAATCCAAGCTCAAAAAGAAAAGGTGTCTCAGGTACAAAACACCTTAAATCAAATGCAAGAAGAAGGTACCAAAGCAGCTTATAATTTGAAGGTATACCAACAATTGGGAAAGCTGGTAAATTACAATTTTGAATTAATGCAAGTATTATCAGCCTTTGATCAAGCACAAACAAATGAGGAAGAAACTAGGTTTTTGAATGAATTAAAGAAGTTGACCCTGGAATTTAAAAACTTACGACAAGATTTTGAAAATGTTTATAGCCAAACACGAGTGTTAAATAAGCCTAAGGATTACCAACTTGATCAAGATCACCACAGACATCCCGCGAATCAAACCGTAAATTTTGACTGGCAGTTTACCTCAGAATTGATGTTGCTTGAAAAGATTAAAACACATTTTCAAACTCAAGTCGATTGGAAGGAAGGAAAAACAACTAGAATTCAATAGCGGCATTTAAAGAAAGTCAAATAAAGAGAGTTAAAGTTGCAAATATAATAGTATTACTATTATATTTGCAATCTTATGAATGATTTACAAGTCCAAATAGCGATTGACCCCAGTCTTTTTTGCAAAGACCCAGAATCTTCGGATTTGGGAAAAAGAATTGTAAAACATGGTATTGAAATGATCCATGAACTAGGCTATGAATCATTTACATTTAAAAAACTTGGTGAACGTATTAACTCAAATGAAAGTTCTATATACAGGTACTTTGAGAACAAACATTCCTTTTTAATTTATTTGGTAAACTGGTACTGGAGTTGGATTGAATACAAACTGGTTTTTGCAACCACAAATATTGTTAATGCAGAAGAAAAACTAAAAAAAGCGATTCAACTTTTAACCGAAGAGGTAAAAGAGGACAACACATTTACTTTTATCAATGAAGTTATACTCAACAGAA
>JALRDC010000044.1 GCA_023262245.1 Flavobacteriaceae bacterium | reverse complement strand
TTCTGTTGCTTCTGGTCCAAGCTCAACTTGTGCTCCTGCAAATGATATGTCATGTTGACCAACACTTGATAGATTTGAAGGATCCCATAATAGATTATTGTTCGAATCTTGTCCAGGTTGCCATATAACTCTAAATAAAAGAGAGCGAAAGACGGGATTTGAACCCGCGACCCTCACCTTGGCAAGGTGATGCTCTACCCCTGAGCTACTTTCGCAGAATGGAATGCAAATGTAAAATAAAATTTAATTTTTAGGTACTATTTACGTCGCTTTTCATGGAAAAAAGAATTCCTTAATTTTAAAAAATATCTATTCTAATTTTAAGTATGAACTTACGTGTTTTAATCTTTTGTAGCTGTGTCTTTATTTCCCTTGTAAGTTGTAAAACCAAAACACAGAAAACAAAACCCACAAATTTTATAGTCATTTTTGCTGATGACCTAGGTTATGGGGATTTAAGCTCCTTTGGAAATCCTTCTATTAAGACCCCTCATTTAGACCAACTGGCACAAGAGGGACAAAAATGGACCAACTTTTACGCAGCTGCTAGTGTATGTACTCCCAGTAGAGCGGGGCTTCTAACGGGTAGGTTACCCATCAGAAGTGGAATGAGCAGCAATAAACAAAGGGTATTATTCCCAGACTCTAATGATGGTTTTCCCAAATCTGAAATTTCTCTAGCCTCTCAACTGAAAAAAGCAAATTACGTGACTGCCTGTATCGGCAAATGGCATTTAGGGCATCGAAAAGAACACCTCCCTCTTCAACACGGTTTTGACTATTATTTTGGCATCCCTTATTCTAATGATATGGATACCCCACAAGAGGTATATCAAGAAAAAGGAGGCTATTGGAATCTTATTGCAAATCCTGAGAACAACCTTATTGAAAATTTCAATGTCCCTCTAATACGCAACAATGATATTGTAGAAAGACCCGCAAATCAAAATACGATTACCCGCCGTTATACCGATGAAACGATTTCATTTATCAAAAAAAATAAAGACCAGCCCTTTTTTGTTTACCTCGCACACAACCTCCCTCATGTGCCCCTGTTTGCTTCCCCAGAGGCATTGGGTAAAAGCTCAAGAGGTCTGTATGGTGACGTGATAGAGGAAATAGATCAAGGCGTAGGCAGCATCATTGAAGCTTTAAAAGAAGCGGGGATCAGCGAACAAACAATGGTGGTTTTTACTTCCGACAACGGTCCCTGGACCCTATTTAATGAACAAGGTGGGAGTGCCGGGGAACTTTATGCAGGTAAGGGAACCACCTGGGAAGGAGGAATGCGGGTTCCAACACTTTTTTGGCAACCGAAAAGCATTGCTCCCCAAATCGTTCATCATACGGGATCAACCTTAGATCTTTTCCATACGTTTAGCAAAATTGCTGGTGTACAACTCTCGGATGACCGACAGTACGACAGCTATGACTTAAGTTCCGTTTTATATGAAAACGAAAAAAGCAAACGAGATCACTTTTTTTATTACAGAGGTACGGACTTATATGCCGTTCGATTGGGGTCTTATAAAGCTCATTTTATTACAGAAGGGGCCTATGGTCAATTTGGCAAAAAAGAACAACACAATCCTCCCTTGCTCTACCATTTAAATCACGACCCAGGGGAACAATACAACGTTGCAGATAAAAATCCAGAAATTATAAATAAAATCAAGGCTTTAGTTGAAGAACACCAAAAGAAGATGGTAGCAGGAAAAGACCGTCTGGCCTCTAGAGGGAAAAAAAACTAATCCCCTTTTTGGGAAAGTCTTCGCTTGATTTGATTGAGTTGCATTAAAGCCTCAACAGGAGTGAGCGTATCAATATCCAAAGCTGTGATTTCCTCTCGTATAGCTTCTAAAAGAGGATCGTCTAAGTTGAAAAAACTCAATTGAAGTTCTTCCTTATCGTCTTTAGAAGTTTTGTTCTTGTTAATCCCGTGTGAAGCTTCCAGTCCTTTTAATTTTTCTTTTGCAGTTGCCAAAACGTGTTGGGGCATCCCAGCCATTTTTGCTACGTGAATTCCAAAACTGTGAGCACTTCCTCCAGGAATCAGTTTTCGCAAAAACAACACGTTGTCTTGGGTTTCCTTAATCGAAACATTAAAATTCTTTACACGCTCGTACACTTGTGTCATTTCGTTTAATTCATGATAATGAGTAGCAAAAAGTACGCGAGGTCTAAAGGGGTGTTCGTGCAAATACTCTGCTATGGCCCAGGCAATGGAAATACCATCATACGTACTTGTTCCCCTTCCAATCTCGTCAAGGAGTACCAAACTTCTTTCAGAAATATTGTTGAGGATAGACGCGGTTTCATTCATTTCTACCATAAAGGTAGAGGCTCCCATAGAAATATTATCGCTGGCTCCTACTCGGGTAAAGATTTTATCTACCAAACCTAGGCTGGCCTTAGTAGCCGGAACATAACTTCCCATTTGAGCCAATAGTGAGATCAAAGCGGTTTGTCGTAACAAAGCGGATTTACCAGACATATTGGGTCCGGTTATCATCATGATTTGTTGCTTCTCCCGATCTAAATAAAGGTCGTTTGCGATATAAGGAGTCCCTAAAGGAAGTTGACGTTCAATAACGGGATGACGTGCTCCTTGAATTTCCAAAGAAGTATCTGTAGTCATTACAGGACAACAATAGTTGTTCTTTTGTGCCATTTTGGCAAAGCCACTCAACACATCCCATTGCGCTACTACTGCTGCATTTTGTTTTAGGGTATCCAATTTTTGTTGTAACGCCTTAACTAGAGTGATGTATAACTCCTGTTCTAAATTTTGAATGCGCTCTCCCGCTTGCAAAATTTCTGTTTCAAAGTTTTTTAATTCTTCTGTGATATAGCGTTCTGCATTGACCAAAGTTTGTTTGCGAACCCATTCTTCTGGAACCTTGTCTTTGTGTGTATTTCGTACTTCTATATAATACCCAAAAACATTGTTGAAAGCTATTTTTAACGAAGGGATTTGAGTCCGTTCTGTTTCGCGTTCCAACATAGCATCGAGATGAGCCTGGGACGTGTCGCGAAGTTTTCGCAAGTTGTCTAACGGTTCTGAAAAGCCTTCGGCAATGACCTTTCCTTTGGAAACCATCACAGGTGCTTCAGGATGTAAGGTCTTTTTAAGGAGCTTTAAAATTTCTTGACAGCTAGCCAATCCCTTTAATTGCTTGTTAAGAACGGATTGTTTTTCTTGTGCTAAAACTAACTTAAACGCTTCTAAAACGGCCAGTGAATCTGCTAATTGATTTAAAGCCCGTGGACTTATTTTTTCAGTAGCAATTTTTGCCATGACTCTTTCGATATCAATCATCTGTCCTAATGCCTCCTGTGTTTTTTCTAAAAGTTGCGTTGCTTCTAAAAATTCTTGTACACTAGCCTGGCGAATTTCAATCGGTTTCAATTCTTTTAATGGAAAAGCCAACCACTTCCTTAACAGACGCGCCCCCATTGCCGTTTGTGTATGATCAATGATTTGGATGAGAGGTACTCCCTCGGGATGGTTAGGATGAAAGAGTTCGAGGTTGCGTTGGGTAAATCGATCTATCCATACATAAGCTTCCTGACTGATGGGGGCTATTTTAGTAATGTGCTGAAGCTTGTCGTGTTGGGTATCAGACAGATAATGCATAACGGCTCCCGCAGCACTGATTCCTACGGTGTAATTTTGAATTCCAAATCCCTCAAGAGAATGCGTTTCAAAATGAGAAATTAATTTTTGTTGGGCGGTACTTATTTCAAAGGCCCAATCTTCAATATAAAAACAAGGGTAGCTTGCGCCAAACTGTTCATTAAAAAATTGCTTCTTGGGCTTAGGGACAAGCACTTCACTAGGCATATAACTTTGAAGCAGTTGTTCCATTTGTTCTCTATTTCCTTCGGCAACAAGAAAATCTCCTGTAGAGATATCCAAAAAGGAAACACCCCATTTTTTATTAAAGAAAACGGCCGCTAAGTAGTTATTCTTTTTTTGATCTAAAACATCGTCATGAAGGGAAACTCCAGGGGTTATAAGCTCGGTAACTCCCCGTTTTACAATAGTTTTTGCCAACTTTGGGTCTTCCAACTGATCACAAATAGCCACGCGACATCCTGCTTTTACAAGTTTGGGTAAATAAGTGTTTACAGAATGATGAGGAAAACCAGCCAATTCTGTTTCACTGCTACTACCTGCTCCTCTTTTTGTTAGAATAATTCCTAAAATATCCGCAGCTTTTATGGCATCGGCTCCAAAAGTTTCGTAAAAATCTCCCACCCTAAAGAGTAACAATGCATCAGGATACTTCGCCTTGATACGGTTGTATTGCTTCATTAGCGGTGTTTCTTTTACTTCTTTCGACACAAAAATTGGTTTTTTACTAATGTATTTAAAATTTGAGGGTTTCCCCAAAAACAAAGATGCAAATCCCTACATAAAAATAAGAGTGTGTATTTTTGTTTTTTCTAACAATTTATGCGCAAACTTAAAAACGAGGAATTAATTCGAAAGTCGGTAGCAGACTTTATTGCTTCTAAAAAAACTCCCCTAACTTTAATTCTAGATGACATTCGCAGTTTGAATAATATTGGATCGGTCTTTCGTACCGCAGATGCTTTTTTAATTAAAAAAATATACCTCTGTGGAATCACAGCATGCCCCCCGCATAAAGACATCCACAAAACCGCTTTGGGAGCTACAGAAAATGTGCAATGGGAATATGCTGAAAACAGCCTGTTAGTGGTAAAAGAATTAATGGAACAAGGGTGCTCTGTGTGGGCGATAGAACAAACAGAGGGAGCAACTCTTTTAAATGATTTTAAACCCGAAAAAGACCGTTCTCATGCTTTTGTGTTAGGCAATGAAGTAAAAGGAGTTGATCAAGAAGTTGTGAATACCTGCGGTCAAGCAATAGAGATTCCTCAATTTGGAACGAAACATTCTTTAAATATTAGCGTGGCTACTGGTATGGTAATCTGGGACTTCTATACTAAAATGAATGCCTGAAAATTGCTCTTAAAATCATTTGAAAGGCGGTTTTATCTTTTTCAAAATCAATGTTTTCTAATGAAATAGTAACAATTGGGAAAGGCAATTTATTTTGAATTAACTTGGAATAACCCGCTTCCAATTGACTGAGGTACTCGGATTTTATTCCTTGTTCAAAGGGACGCCCTCTTTTCTTTATTTGAGCT
The DNA here is from genome assembly GCA_023262245.1 of Flavobacteriaceae bacterium. GTDB lineage: Bacteria > Bacteroidota > Bacteroidia > Flavobacteriales > Flavobacteriaceae > MS024-2A. The sequence continues at coordinate 32,634 of JALRDC010000044.1, read as the reverse complement.
TGAAGTTGATCTAAATCTGTTTTGAGAAAAAGGAGTAAGTTCGGATTTTTCTTACTGCCTATCTCGGCATCAAATACTTTACGATACTCCTCTAAATCCTCAGTTTTCAGATTCTCCTCTGCAAAAACTAAAGATTTGTATAAGGTAAAATCCGCAATTACCTTCATTGGAGATTCTTGCCAAAACTTAGTGTCCTTCTCAAAACGATCCTTAAGAAAAAAGTTTTCTACAGCTAGGGCGTGGGTTTCGGGGTCTTTATAAAAAGCTTCTAAAAAGGGATTTTTAGTGATCGTTTCGCTTAAAATTCGTGCTTGGTATTGATCCGCAATCATTTGAGCTAGTGTGGTTTTTCCAACACCAATATTCCCCTCTATTGCAATATAGGGAAAGTGATTAAAGATTGGGGGCAACCCTAAATCATCTTCCAAACACACAGCAACTGCCTTGTCTGAAGAATTTTGAAATAAGCTTGCTATTGACTGGTACAAAATGGGGTGTTTTAACTCAGGAGCAATATCCATTAGAGGAGCCAAAACAAAATTGCGCTGGTGCAATCTTGGATGCGGAATCTTTAAATCTGCGGTATGGATGCAATCCTCTTTGTAAAATAAGATGTCTAGATCAATCGTTCGATCAATATACCCTTCTTTCTCCTCATTTCTATAACGACCTAATTGTTGCTCTATTTTGAGCAAAACCTGTAATAGTTCCTGAGGACCTAATGTTGTTTGTACGGAAAAACAGGCATTGTAAAAAGGGGTACTCTCAAAACCCCATGAAGGGGTTTCATATAAGTTAGAAAGTTTTGATACAGATACCGGATGAGATTCTAACAAAGCCAAGGCCCTGAATATAGTTTCGAGTCGATCTCCCAGATTACTTCCTATTGAAATTATTATTTCCTCTTGCAAAGCTATAGTAATGGTAAAATACAAACATACAAAACCTTATATTTGTAGTACCAATACTTGTTACATGAATTTTCTACGAAGTTTTTTTGCCTCGGTTTTAGGTACTTTAACCGCTTTTGGACTTTTCTTTGCTATCCTTCTGATGATTATTTCTGCATCGGCAACGATAATCAATGCCCCTTCTGTTTCAAGATCTTTAAGCCCCAATAGTGTTTTATCATTAGAATTAAATCTACCCATTGTTGAGCGCCCGCCCGTTTTTGACGAACTTCAGCAATTTTTAGGTATTGAAGATGAAGTACTGGGATTGCCCAATATTCTCTCTGCCATTCGTATTGCTGGAGACCACCCCGAGATTAAAGGAATCAGTCTTCGGGCAGACAATCCAATTGCCGGTTGGTCTCAAGTGCACAACATACGTAAAGCCTTACAAGAATTTAAAAACAAGGGTAAATTCATCTATGCTTATGGAGATTTCTTCACCCAAAAAGGGTATTTCCTTAACTCAGTAGCCGATTCTGTTTATTTAAATCCTGTTGGAATAATGGAATTTAAAGGACTTGCTTCAGAGGTACTTTATTTTAAAGATTTTCAAAACGAATACGGTTTTAAAATGGAAGTCGTTCGTCATGGAAAATACAAAAGTGCTGTTGAACCGTTTTTAGAGAACGAAATGAGTGCCGACAATCGATATCAAATTCAAAGCCTACTAAATGACCTGTGGTTTTCCTTTAAAGAAAGTGTCTCCGAATCCCGAAATTTAAAAACCGTTTTTTTAGACTCTTTGGCTAGCGAAAACAACATTTCATTGCCCTCAGATGCTTATGCAGTAGGGTTAATAGACGGTATCACTTACCAAGATGATTTTGAACAAAAAATAAAAACGCGCTTAGGCCTTGAAGAAAATCAAAAACTCAAAAAAGCTTCTATCAATCAGGTCAATACCAATAAAAATTCTTACAATACGACCATCAAAGATAGAATCGCTGTGGTATATGCTAATGGCCCAATATTGTATGGGGAGGGCTCTGAATCCATCATAGCTCAAGGTATTTTTGTCGAAACCCTAGAAAATTTAGCTCAAGATGACTGGGTCAAAGCCATTGTATTGCGTGTAAATTCCCCTGGAGGAAATGCCTTAACATCAGAGTTGATTTGGAGGGCTGTAGAAAATGCAAAACAAAGCAAACCCGTTATTGCCTCGATGGGAAATGTAGCTGCTTCAGGAGGATATTATATTGCCACAGGAGCAGACTATATCTTTGCCGATCCAATGACAATTACAGGTTCTATAGGAGTTTTTGCTACCCTGCCCAATGCAGCAGCTTTTGTCAAAGATATTGGTGTCAATCCTCAAACGGTAACCACCCACCCCAATGCGATGGGATACAGCTTTTACCAACCCTTAAGTCAAAACTTCGAACAACAACTAAAAAAAGGGGTTCAATTCACTTACGATACATTTAAAAATCGTGTGATGCAAGGAAGATCACTCTCAGTTGAAGCTGTTGAAAATATAGCGCAAGGGAGGGTATGGACTGGAAAACAAGCTTTAAAAAACGGATTGGTAGACGCCCTAGGAGGCTTGGAAGATGCGCTTACTCTGGCTTCTGAAAAAGCGGGTGTTGAAAGCTATAATGTTTTAGAATACCCAAAATTTGAAGAGAATTTGGAAAATTTACTCAAAAAGGTTGGCCCCTCGCTCGAACTTAAAAGTCCTTGGACAAATTTAATTCCTAAACACCTCCTCGAACAGTTTAAAAATTCAACAGATCTAAATCCTAAGCTCCTTTATCAAACCTTACTTCCCTTCGAATTAAGAATTTACTAAATGAGCGCAGATAAAAAAGAACTAGCAAAAAATATTTACCTGCTCCTTGCAGCCTTGTTCATCACTTCACTTGTAGTTTCCAATTTGATTTTTCAAAAATTCTTCTATTGGTATCCCTTCGGTTTAAAAGTCCTTGGGAATCCGCTTTTTGAACTTTCCGTTGGAATTCTGCCTTACCCTCTTACTTTTTTAATTACTGACTTAATCTCAGAAATTTACGGTAAAAAAAGAGCCAATCAGGTAGTAATTACAGGAATCTTTGCTTCTTTTTTTTCAATGGGAATTTTGTTACTTGCCAATGCTGTCCCAGCCATTGAAAACTCTCCTATAGATGACAAAACCTTTTACCAAGTTTTTGCGCTATCGCCCATCGCTGTTTTGGCCTCTATGATTGCCTATCTTTTAGCTCAACTGGTTGATATTCGCGTCTATCATTTTTGGAAAAAACGAACCAAAGGAAGGATGCTTTGGCTTCGTAATAATTTTTCCACCTTCACCTCCCAACTAATAGACACCCTATTGGTCGTTGGTCTGTTAACACTTTTCGGGGTCTTAGAATGGACCCTTTTTTGGGGTCTTGTGATTTCAGGTTTTTTATTTAAAATCTTAGTTGCTGCGTTTGACACTCCATTACTTTATCTATTTGTTGGAATCTTTAGAAAAACTTTTGGTTTAAAACCTACAGACGAACTTGAAATTTAATTTATGAAGGAAGAATCTCCCGGAGTACGGATCAACAAATACCTAAGCGAAATTGGGCATTGCTCTAGGAGAGCTGCCGATAAATTAATTGATCAAGGTAGGGTAAAGGTTAATGGAACTATTGTTGTAATGGGACAAAAGGTGGTCCCAAAAGATACGATCGAAGTGGATGGGATTCTTGTAGAAGACCAACAGGAAAAGAATGTCTATATCGCTTTCAATAAGCCTAGAGGCATCGTTTGTACCACAGATACTCGAGTTGAAAAAGACAACATCATCGATTATATCAATTATCCCAGTAGGATTTTTCCTATTGGCCGTTTGGATAAAATGAGTGAGGGATTGATTCTTCTTACAAATGATGGAGATATTGTAAATAAAATTTTGCGGGCACGTAATAATCACGAAAAAGAATACATCGTAACGGTCAATAAACCAGTAACCACAGAATTTATTGAAAAAATGGCTAATGGAATTCCCATCTTAGATACAGTCACAAAAAAGTGTTTTGTTGAGCAAATCCATAAAAAACAATTCCGCATTGTCTTGACTCAAGGTTTAAACAGACAGATAAGAAGGATGTGCGAATATTTAGATTATCGTGTGATCAAACTCAAACGCATTCGCATCATGAATATTAACCTTGATACCAAAGTGGGGCGTTATCGGGATTTGACAAAAAAAGAAATGGTCGCTCTTCATCAGCTTCTGGCTGGTTCTGAAAAAATACATTAATCAGTAAGGCGTAATGTGATTTGTTGTCCTTCGTTAGAACGAACATTAAAAACAGTTTGGTCATCAAAAAGAAGGTATTGCCCTCTTATGCCCATTAATTTCCCTTCAAAAAAAGGAGTTTTAGTAAGATTTAAACTGTTTACTTTGGTAGGATAACTAAGTACGGGAAAAGCAATTTTTTGCAAGTGTCTTTCCTCAGGCTTCATATAGGGTTTTAACTCTTTTGGCAAAAGATCAAGTGCTTTGTTAAAAACCTCCTCCCAAAAAATGGGTTCCGATTCGTTCTGTACCATCTTCCTCCAATTGGTTTTATCAGAAAAATGTTCTTTTAAAGCGACTTCACCAATTCCAGCTAAGTATCGGTTGGGAACTTCTAACAGCACCATCGCCTCGTGGGCTCCCTGGTCAATCCATCGTGTAGGAATTTGACTTTTTCTAGTAACGCCTACCTTAAGGTGGCTGCTTAAGGCCAAATAAAGGATGTGAGGTTGAAGTTGCATTTTGGATTCGTATTCTAAATCTCTATCTGCTTTACCTAGATGAGCCGTACTGAGTTCTGGACGCATGACCCAGTCGCCTACCGCAGGACTCTCAAAAAAACAGCTTTTGCAGTATCCTTGTCTAAAAATGGGAAGCTCCTTAAAACAATTTAAACATTGTGACCCTGTATGAGTAATACTCAACGTTTTTCCTAAACATTGATTCATATGTAGGAAACCTGCTTTCATGTCCATAAAATAATTTATTGGGTCGTTTTGCTCGGTTGTCATTTTTTTTAAGGTACCTTCAAACATATACTCTCTAGGAATTAGTTAAATTTACCGAAGTAAGATAATAATTATTTTATGCCCATACCCCTATTTAATTCCATAGCTTCCTGGATTCTCAAAAAGAGAATACACCAAATGGAGCTGTTCATGAAATATCCTAACGAAGTACAGAATGAATTACTCCATTACCTACTAAAAACAGCTTCTAAAACAGCGTTTGGAAAACAATTTGATTTCAAAACAATTAAGAGTTATGCTGTCTTCAGGGATCGCATCCCCATAGCCACCTATGAAAGCATAGAGACTGACATTGAACGATGTAGAAGAGGAGAACAAAATATCTTTTGGCCTAGTTCGATCAAATGGTTTGCCAAATCAAGTGGAACAACCTCCGCAAAAAGCAAATTCATCCCTGTTAGTACTGAAGCTCTTGAGGACTGTCATTACAAAGCGGGGAAAGACATGCTTTCACTATACTTTAACAACAATGAAGATTCCCAATTACTTTCCGGAAAATCGTTACGATTGGGAGGAAGTAACGAATTGTATAACAAGAATAACAGTTATTTTGGCGACCTTTCTTCCATCATCATACAAAACCTACCCTTTTGGGCTGAATTGAGTTCTACCCCTAGTAATAAAACTTCTCTTATGCCAGAATGGGAAACTAAAATGAAGGCCATAGTTAGCGAATCCATTCCCGAGAAGGTTACTAGTTTGGCAGGGGTACCCTCTTGGATGTTAGTTTTGCTTCAAAATGTTTTAAAAGAAACAGGAAAAAAAACCATTACGGATGTTTGGCCTGAAGCAGAAGTTTATTTTCATGGTGGTGTGAGCTTTAAGCCCTACAGACAATTGTATGAAGATCTATTTCCCAAGCCTAATTTCCGTTTTTATGAAATCTATAATGCCTCGGAAGGATTTTTTGGTATTCAAGACCGCAATGATTCAGATGAATTACTCCTGATGCTCGATTATGGTATTTTTTATGAATTTATCCCTTTTGAGGGCGAAACTGCTGATGAACAGAGTATAATCCCCCTTTCTGAAGTTGTTTTATTTACAAATTATGCCATGGTTATAACTACTAATGGAGGCCTATGGAGATATAAAATTGGAGATACTGTTAGGTTTACTAGCCTCTCTCCATACCGAATTAAAGTTTCAGGGAGAACCAAACATTTTATCAATGTTTTTGGCGAAGAGCTGATTATTGAAAATGCGGAGCAAGCGCTCGCTATAGCATGTCAAAAAACGAATAGTTTGATCTCTGATTACAGTGCAGGACCGGTATTTATGGAAAAAGATACGCAAGGAGCTCACGAGTGGATGATTGAATTTGAGAGAGAACCCGAAGACCTTGATCACTTTAGCGTGATTCTTGACACAGCACTTCAAGAGGTAAATTCTGACTACGAAGCAAAGCGTTATAAAAACATGACCCTACACCCCCTTAAAATTCATAAGGCTCGAGAGGGATTATTTTATCAATGGCTTTCCAATAAGGGAAAACTAGGAGGACAACACAAGGTTCCGCGTTTATCTAACACCAGAGATGTCCTTGACGAACTAATTGAAATGAACACTTAAGAAACTACCTTCAACTTAGGAAGTTCGATTTTAGATAATTTTTGATCAGCGTATTGTTTTGTGACCTTAAGTTTGGTTGTATCGCTTTGGGGCAATTCAAACATGGCATCATTAAGAACGGCTTCACAGAGGGACCTCAAACCTCGTGCTCCAAGTTTATACTTCAAAGCTTTTTCAACAATGTAGTCTAAGGCACCAGGGGTGAATTGCAGATCGATACCGTCCATCTTAAACAACTGGATGTATTGTTTTATCAGAGCGTTTTTTGGAGTAGTTAAAATAATGCGTAGCGTAGTTTCATCAAGAGGACTCATATAAGTTAATACGGGGAGCCTTCCTATTATTTCTGGAATTAGTCCAAACGAACGAACATCTCTTGGGGTAATGTATTGCAATATGTTTTGTTGATCTACATCCCGCTTTTCTAAAGCCGTCTTGTATCCAATAGCTTGCAAATTTAGTCGCTTGTTGATATGGGCATCTATACCGTCAAAGGCACCTCCAGCAATAAATAAAATATTGGAAGTATTTACTTCAATGAATTTTTGATCAGGGTGTTTTCTACCTCCTTTGGGTGGTACATTTACAACGGTACCTTCCAAAAGTTTTAATAGCGCTTGTTGCACCCCCTCCCCAGAAACGTCTCGGGTAATAGAAGGATTGTCACTTTTACGAGCAATCTTATCGATTTCATCTATAAAAACGATTCCTTTTTCTGCACGTTCTACATCGTAATCTGCTGCCTGTAGTAGGCGCGTTAAGATACTCTCAACATCTTCTCCTACATATCCTGCCTCAGTCAATACCGTAGCATCGACTATAGCTAATGGAACTTTTAAAAGACGGGATATGGTTTGAGCTAGAAGGGTTTTTCCAGTTCCAGTAGGACCGACTAAAAGGACATTGCTTTTTTGGATTTCTACATCATCTTCCTTAGTGTTTTCATGTGAGAGTCTCTTGTAATGATTATAAACAGCAACTGACAATACCCTTTTGGAGGCTTCTTGACCAATAACGTAGTCATCTAAAAAAGCTTTAATTTCTTTAGGAGCTTTTAGTTCAATAGGTGAGGAATCTTTAATCTCTCCCGAAGCTTCTTCTTGAACAATCCCGTGGGCTTGGACAATACAACGATCGCAAATATGGGCATCTAGTCCTGCAATCAAAAGTTGCGTCTCCGGTTTGGGTCTGCCACAGAAAGAACAATTTAAATCAGGTTTACTCATGGTGTTCAGATTTATTTAGGGGCGTTTTGAAGAACTTCATCTACCATACCATATTCTTTGGCTTCATCTGCTTTCATCCAATAATCACGGTCACTATTTTTAGTCACTTTTTCCATGGACTGACCGGAATGTTTAGAAATGATTTGATAGAGTTCGTCTTTTAACTTTAAAATTTCTCTTGCGGTGATTTCTATATCGGAAGCTTGTCCTTGTGCACCGCCTAGGGGTTGATGAATCATTACTCGTGCATGAGGAAGCGCTGAACGTTTACCTTCATGTCCAGCACAAAGTAAGACAGCTCCCATTGAAGCGGCAATTCCTGTGCAAATAGTGGCTACATTAGGAGAAATGAATTGCATGGTGTCGTAAATTCCAAGACCTGCATAAACACCCCCTCCTGGGGAGTTAATATACATTTGGATGTCCCTATTGGAATCTGTACTTTGTAAAAACAGTAGTTGGGCTTGAATAACATTTGCTACCTGGTCGTTTATAGCAGTCCCCAAAAACATGATACGATCCATCATCAAACGAGAGAAAACGTCCATTTGAGCTACGTTTAATTGACGCTCTTCAATAATGTAGGGTGTCATGCTACTTACGATTTTGTCATAATACATCGCATTAATCCCGTGGTGTTTTGTAGCATATTTTTTAAATTCTTTACCGTAGTCCATATCGTTATATTTCTTTAAAATTAATGAATTTATTACGCTTTGCCGTAAGCTTCTTTTACGAAGGTGTCAAATCCTACTTTTTTATTCTTTAGCGGTGCTTTTTCTTTGTAAAATCTGAGCATTTTTTCTCCCATCAGTTGTTCGGATATTCTTCGTGTTTCATCTTGGTTTGACAAGACATTAGAAACAATTCCTTCTAACTGTTCTTTTTCTGGAATTTGTCCATATTGCATCATTTGGTTTTGGACAAGGGTTTCTGTGAAGGTTTTGAGTTCATCGAAAGACATCGTAAGTTCATTCTCATTGATGATTTTTCCTTCGATTAATTGATATCGTATTCCTTTTTCAGATTTATTATATTCTTCTATTGCTTGCGCTTCACTAAGAGGTTCTTTTCCTGAGGTTTGTATCCATTTTTTAAGAAAGTCTGCTGGGAGCTTAAATTTTGTCTTTTCTACCATCGCTTCTGAAATATCGTTCATTAACTTTTGGTTGGCTTGAGGCTCAAGTTGAGCTTGTAACCCCGACTTAATTTTTTCTCTTAACTCTTTCTCAGAAGTAACCGTACCAGGCTCGTATAGTTTGTCAAAGAGCTCTTGGTTGAGTTCTGCTGGAATTCGTTCATTAATTTCTTTAATTTCTAAAGTGATTTCCAACTTCATCAAGCTTTCGAGTTTTTGGTCTTCTATCGCAAGTAAACGTTTGGCGGTATCGTTGTCTTTAAAAAGATTTTTTCCTGAAACTGTTATCGTGGAACCTGTAGTAGCTTCCTTGAGGGTCGCAATAGCTTTTTTACTCTTTAGATCCTCTAAGCTAAAGTTGACCATTTTTTCCATTTCCGCTTCTTCATTTCTAAATTGAGCAGTAATCTCATAACCTTTTTCAACCTGCTTTTGAGAGACCATCTTTCCATACTGCTTTTTGATGTGTTCCAGTTGGTCATCTATCATCTTTTTTTCAGGCTCAATTTCATATTGAACCACTTTTTTTAGCACGTCCAATTTAACGTCAAACTTTGGTGCTAATCCCAACTCAAATTCAAAATTCATTTGAGGTGCGTTCCAATCCAGGGCTTCTTCTGAAGCTTTGGGAATTGGACTACCCAATAGTTCTAATTTTTCTTCGTTGATGTATTTGTCAAGATTTTCTCGGAGTAGTTTGTTGACTTCATCCGCAATTACAGCTTGCTCATATTGCTTTTTAATCATTCCCATAGGAACATGACCCTTACGAAAGCCGGGGATGTTCGCATTTTTTCTGTAGTCCTGAAGCACTGTAGTAACTTTTTCTTCAAAATCTTTTCGTTCTACAGTAATATTAATAACGGTATTTAGAGCGTCTATATCTGTTTTGCTGATGTTCATAGCGGGTTGAAATTAAGTGCGCAAAAATACGTTTTTTTATTCCGATGACAAAGTTTTAAATCTTCATACTATATGCTTCTTAAAGCGTACCTAATTATGTAAATTACACCCAAAATTTAGAATCCTTTCTAAAATAACTGCATCTTCTGCGTAAAAAGTTATTATTTCCATTATATTTGCAGCCCAGAATTAATAATCAGAGGGTCGTGAATCCTCACAAATTAATATGATATGCCAGTAAAACTGAGACTTCAAAGACACGGAAAAAAAGGAAAACCTTTCTATTGGTTAGTCGCCGCAGACTCCCGCTCTAAAAGAGATGGTCGCTACCTAGAAAAATTAGGTACTTACAACCCCAACACCAATCCCGCAACAGTAGACATCAAAATTGATGAAGCTGTGAGTTGGTTAGAAAAAGGAGCACAACCCACAGATACTGCTAGAACGCTATTATCTTATAAAGGAGCCATGCTCAAACATCACTTAAACGGAGGTGTTCGTAAAGGTGCTTTAACTCAAGAAGAGGCAGATAAAAAGCTTGCTGCTTGGTTAGAAGAAAAAGAAGCTAAAATACAAGCCAAAAAAGACGGACTCTCTAAAGAAGAAGCAGAAGCTAAAGCAAAAAGATTAGCAGCTGAAAAAGCAGCAAGTGAAAAAAGACTTGCCGATGCTGCAGTGGAAGAAACTGAAGTAGAGAATGTTGCTCCTGCAAACGAAGAAACACCAGCTACTGAAGAAACTACACCAGAGAACGCAGAAGAAACAACTTCAGAAGAAACAACTTCAGAAGAAAATACGGCTGAAATACAAGAAGAAGTAACGCCCGAAGCGGAAACTACTGCCGAGGCAGAAGTACAAACTGAAGCTGGAGCGCAAAAGATTGAAGAGCCTGTTGCTGAGGCGGAAGCAGAAACGACTGAAGAGTCCTCTGCTGGTGAAGCTGAAAACGAAGAAAAGGCCGAATAAATTTCTTCTTCGACCGATGAAAAAAGAGGACTGCTTTTACGTAGGTACCATCGTCGGAAAATACAGCTTTAAAGGGGAGCTTCTCATAAAAACAGATAGCGATACACCCGAAGACTATACAAGATTGGAATCAATTTTTGTGGAACTAAACACAGGATTGGTTCCTTTTTTTATTGAGAAATGTCAATTACACAAGTCTGCCTTATTACGGATTAAATTTGATCAAGTAAACAATGAGCAAGAGGCAGAATCTTTATTAAAAAAAGAGGTCTATCTCCCACTAAGCATGCTTCCTACACTGGAAGACACAAAATTCTACTATCACGAAGTAATTGGTTTTGAAATCATTGAAGAAAATCAATCCATAGGAACGGTAATAAATATTCTTGACCAAGGCATGCAAGCCCTTTTTGAAATTAAAAAAAAGGACGGGAATTTATCCTTAATCCCAATACACGATGATTTAATACTCGAAGTAAATCGTGACAGTAAAAGCATTCATGTCCAACTACCAGAAGGATTGCTGGATCTTTAAGGGCAATACTGCTAAAAGAAGAGCACAAAACCAAAAGAAGGAAGCGGAGCGTTATTCCCTTCATTAGTCGTTACAGGTACTAAGCTTCTCGGTAAAATAATGCTTCCATCCTCTGCTCTATTCAATCCGTATTCTTCTGGAGTAGGATTAGGTTGAGCTAAAAAGTTTTGTATTTCAAAGTAAAAATTAAAGGATAGATTTTTAAAATTCCACTTTTTATCGATACGAATATCCGCCTGATTAAAGGCATTTAATTTTACTTCTCCTAAACGATCATAATCTAAGATGATCTCAGGGTAAGAAAGTGTACTGGCTTGAATATCCGTTGGCACATAAGGATTTTTGCCTGCAAAACGCCAGCGGGCACTCAATTCCCAATTGCGTTTTAGCTTGTATCCTCCCGAAAATGAAATCAAATGACGGCTGTCCCAAACAGAAGGTCTGGAAACACCATCAAGACCGGTGAATTCACTAAAGAAGTAGGTATATGCGAAGACTCCATAAAAGTTTTTAGATAATTTTTGTTGGAATAAAAGTTCTACTCCCCTACTTTGTCCCTCACCCTCTGAAACAATTGCTTCATTTCCAAGGACTTCAAATCCTCCTCCTTTATTTGCTAATGAGACCCCATCAATAACAGAAACGGGATAGTCAGTATACTTTTTAACAAAACCCTCAACGGTAACGCGGGAAGCAGAACCAAGATTGTATTCCAATCCAGCAACATAATGATCACTTTGAGTGTATGCTGCACTTTTATTTACAAAAACATTTCGCTCTTGAAAGCCAAGCATGGTATAGGTAGGGATTTTAAAATACCTTCCCAGTGAAGCGTTGACTTTCCATTTTTGATCTTCAGTAAGCGCATAAGAGAGTGATAACCTAGGTGAAATATTATCTACAAGGTTTGATCCTTCTGAAAAACTATCTGCATCAGTACGTATTCCTAAAGCTACATTTAATCGATCCTTTAAAAATTTCCGGGAACCCTTTAGGAAAAATCCATATTTAACGAAGTCCAGTTGTGTCTCATATGCAATGTTGTAAAATACAAATTGAGTATCGTTTTTATAATTTGAGCTTTGGACATTAAATCCGGTTGACCACTTCCACTGATCAACAAATTGAGTAGCCTGAAATCTCAATTTAGACTCCCATTCGTAGGAGTCATTTTGAAAGATCGTTCCCGTTTTTGTGGTGTTGTCTTCAAAACGAGCAAAAATATTTTCCAAACGGTTAGAACTTACAGCCGTGGTCATAAAACCTTTTCCGTTTTTGTAATTCCGCTTCCAAGATAAACCAACAGTAGTACTTCGTTGATCAATTATGGGAACCTGTTCTAATGTAGCCTGTTGCTCAGCATCAAATTCCTTTGGCGGTTTAACAGAAAAATCATCAATAGCGCCGATTCCTAGGAAAGTCAACGAATTATAACGATCAATTTCATGTTTAATTTTCCATTGATAATCCCAGTAATCTGGACGTATGGGCAAGCCGATTAACTCAAAAAGAAATTGAAGATAACTTCGTCTTAGAGAAAATAAAAAAGTAGTCTTGGCAGGTTCCGAAATGTTTTTTCTAAATAGAGGTCCCTCCAAGGTTAAGCCTGCTTCACTAGCTCCGAATCGAAAATTTCCTCCCAGCCCACTAGAATCACCTTCGCGTTGTTCAAATGCAAGAACACCAGAAAGAGGATTGTCGTATTCAGCACCAAAAGCCGAACTGGACAGGGTAACTTCTCGAACAAAAGAGACATTGATCATCCCTACAGGACCACCAGCACTTCCTTGCGTACTAAAATGGTTAATATTAGGGATCTCAATTCCATCCAAATAGTAAACCGTCTCATTTGGGGCTCCTCCACGGATTATAATATCATTTCGGAAGCCCCCTATTGAAGGTGAAATTCCGGGCATGCTTTGCACCACTTTTGTAATGTCATTATTTCCTCCAGGGTAGGTTTCTATTTCAACCGCAGAAAAAGTTTGAGTGGATAGCGGAGTTTCACTTTTTGTTTTAAAGGGACTCCGAACTAATACAACCTCGTCTAAGTTTTCCGCCAATTCTTGTAACTCAAATAATAGCGGTATGTTCCCAACTGATTTTACAATAATGTTATACTGGGAAGTCGTTTCATAGCCTAAAAAACTCGCTATGACGTTATAGGATTGAGCAGGAATGTTTTCCAAAGCAAAATAACCCGCTTCGTCTGTAACACTTCCAAAGGTTGTTCCTTCTAAAATAACTGTTGCCCCTTCTAAGGGTTGCTGACTTTGAATGTCAATAATACGCCCTTTTAACGAACCTGTTGTTTGGGCTTTGGACGTAAAACCCATTAATAGAAATATTAAAAATAGAATGTATCGCATGCCATAAAAATAAATCAAAAGGTTTATAGAAAAGTATTTTTTGTTCAATATTTTATAATTATATTTAAACAAAAAAATGGAAAATAGAAGAAATTTTTTGAAAACCGCTTGTAAGCCCATTGTTCTCGCAGCACTTGGGATCCCTTTATTAGAAGCTTGTTCTTCTGAAGAAGAGGACCCAATACTAACTTCCCAAAACTCTGGTGTTGCCCGAACTGGACCCTTAATCTTGAATATAAGCGATAGTACATTTTCAGCTCTCTCAGAAATAGGTGGTTGGCTAAATTATACCGCAGAAAACCTTCTAATGGTAAGAATAAGTAGTAGTGTTATAAGAGTTTTTGATAATCGTTGTCCACATCAAGGTAATCGAGATCGTTGGGTTTATGATGGTAACGAGTTTACTTGTCAATATCACAATAATTCTTATTCTAATGAATGTAGCGGTTCTCTGAATTGTTATCAAAGTAAATTAGAGGGAACTACCCTTACAGTTTCTTTTGGCTAGAGGTCCTTATTATTCCGATAGAATAACACCTCTTTATGTCCTAATTTATTGATTAAAAAAGTGAGGATAAAAAGGTGGTATAAAATGCTAGTAACAGTGAGTTCGTAGGTAAAATATCTTTGTTGGTAATAAAAAAAATTGTAACCCGATAAAAGCTCATTCAGTGCTAAAAAAATTGCGCCTAGCAAGGCAAAGCTGTCTATTAAAGTGGGAGATTTAGCAAAATGGGCAAAAGAAAAAGTGGCTAAAATTAGAGTCACAATAATCTCCAACAAAATTAACCAAGTAAGACTTTCCAAACTTTCACTTACATGAGAAAACATGATCATAAAATAGGGCAATAATAAAATAGGACCTATAAAATAATATTGTGTTTTAATTTTTTCTGAGCAACCAAATATGAGATATGTAAACAGAATTGTTTCTAAGCTCATCAATAAAACACCTATTTGAAAAAAAACATTACCTGAAGTGCTTAAAAATAAAAGTATATCTGCAATCATATAGAAGAAAATAGCTAAATCCAAAATCATTGATCGATAGGAGGTACTTGATTTGTAATAAAACAAATAGCTTAGATTCAGTAGCGTTGCTAAAACAATATAGGAGACACTTTCCCTATCATTTGAAATGAAACTGATTGCCAGTGCTAAAATTACAACTACAGATAAAATTTTGTTTAACGAATTTTTCATCTTTTCTAACTTCATTATTCATTGATTCAATACTCCCTTCCACTTAAGATGAAATTGGCTTGAAAATGATTTGAGTACTATCGGATAACGCAGAAATATACTGAGTCAGAATAAAAAAATCAATGTACTTCAATCCGTGGTATTTTAATACAATAGAAAGTTTCCTTTTTTTTTGTAGATTTTAATGTTTCAAAAATTATTACAATTATATTTAATATGGAGTTCTTAAAAAAGGTATCCAAAGAAATCAAGCAATTAAGAAAAAGGAAGGGATTGTCTCAAGAAAAACTAGCAATGCTTATTGATATAGATAGAAAATATGCTTCACTAATTGAAAAAGGAGAAACAAACATATCTATAAGTTATTTAAAAAAAATTTGTGATGGTCTAGAAATAAAAATTTCTGAATTTTTTGAAAATATTGATGAATAAATATTCAAGATTATTTTTTAAAATTTAATTTTTTTTAGAATTTTTTCGTTCAATTTTACGTTGTTCTTTTTGTTGAATTTTTAATTCAGCTTCATTAATTAAATTCTTTTTTTCTTGTTCTCTCTTGTCGTATAGCGATCGTAACTCTAAAAGGTCTGTATCATTAATTTGTTCTTGGTCTGCAGCTTGTAGTGCAGCGTCCTCTACATCAAAACTGGCCTTTTTAGTTTGTTTCCGCATAATCTCTCTGGCTGTCTTCAAATTGTAATAAAGCCCTGGATCTATCATTTTGTTGGCAATAAAATGTTCTTTTTTTTCTTTATCCCAACGCACAAACATAAATCCTCCTGTTACTGAATCTAATTTAACACGATAAACATGAGCGTTATTGGGAAGCGTTTGATAGATCTGAATATATTCGGGCACATACCCCGCTATGTAGAGTATTTCTTCAACAAATGCTCTTTGCGTCTCCACAGATGGGTCGTTGTATAAACCTTCCGTTTTAAAGTTATCTTGTGCATTTATTGCATAAGAAGTTAACATCAAAAAAGCAAAACATCTAATCTTAATAAACATTCCTTTAAATTTAGCCCGAAGATGAGAATCGTTTTTGTTCCAACAAAAGGAAACTTTGAACAATCAATAAAAAACCAATAGCGTGCAACAAAGGAACTGGAAAGGTAAAAAATTCTTCCTCAAAATAGCGTTTATTGTAGGTAATTAATACGTCACGAATAGAGAAAATAAAAAGGCCACTGGTCAGTAAAGCAATGGGCTTGGTATACTGTTTTAATAACCACATGATTGTAAAACTTCCTAGAAAAGAAAGCGTAAGACCATAAACAACACCATGAATACGCATATCGTCTAAAGATATGTAAACATGATTTAAAAAAACCACTAAATAAGATCCATATAACAATACCCCTAGAAGGTGTTCTCTAAGAGAGTAGCCTTTGAAGTATTTAAAGAAATGCAAAATCAAAAATATTTGCACGACAAAATAACAAAATACAGACCATTTTAAATGTAAATCAGACGTTTCAAAAAGAAGTAAAAGATCTCCTGTCCAAAGAAATAAAAAAACCGTGATGAGACTTGTGCTTTTTTCAGGTGAATTAACCCAATAATATATAAATAGGGTGGGCGTAATTAAGGGCTCAATGAACTTTTGATAGAGTTCTTGACCAGAACCAACTAAGTAGCTATCCAAAAAGGTAATTACTAGAAATAAAATAAGGGGACTAATTTTCAAAATCAACTAATTTATTTAATAAATAAAATTTAGTTGCAATTGGATATTCCTGCCGTTTTCTGCAGCGTAATACCTGAATCGATTAAGGTAGTCTCTGTAGTCATTGTTTGTAATGTTTTTAATCATCACTTTTAGGTAGCTTTTGAGGATTTTGCTTCTTTTCAAATATAATGAAAAAATCATATCTAACTTGTTAAAACTCTCGGGAGGGGTACTTATATCTACTGTTTCGGGTACTATAGTACCCATTTTAATAGTATTGAATTTAAAATTATTGTCTGGAAATCGCAATTGTTTTGATACCCTTTGGTGGGCTATTTCCAAATCCCATTTTTTTGAATTCGAAGTATATTTTATTTTTTGAGTACTGTTAAATGGAGGGATTGAAATTAAGGGTAAATTGGCCTCTAAATCTTGAGCATAAGTGTAGGATGCTGACCAATTAAAATTCAATTCTGGACTTAAATCTAAATCAGCATTTAAATCGATTCCAAAAAACAAGGCATTGGTTGCGTCATATTGCCAAAAAGGAAAAGCACCCCTTATGGTTTGCTCTAGTCCTCTGGGAACTATGAAGATATAATTTTTTGCTTTTGAAACATAAGGTGAGATTGTGGTTTGAAATGAATCTGATGTCTTAGACACCCCTAAAAGCAGTTTGTGTATTGTTTCTTTTTGTAATCTTAAGTTACCGTATTCTATTGTTGCTAAAGAATGATGCAACCCATCGCTAAACAATTCTGACGCATTTGGTGCTCGCTGAGATAGAATGTAAGACACGTTAGACTCAAAACCTTTTCCGAAACCAAATACCACTCCAGTTTGACCAGCAATATTAAGAAAGTTAAACTTTGGATTAGTTAATAGTTGTGTCCCCATGTCTTGAATTTCAAAAAGTTCAAATTCATCTGCATAACCTCTTTCGATCCAATCTCTTTCATCATAATATTTTAGTGCATCTATAAGTACACCATCCAGTCGAAGTCCCCAATCCCAACTAAACATATTATTTGGCTTGTAAACACCAAGGATATAGCTTCCCAATTCAATTTTTAAATGATCGGGGATTAATCGTTTTACTCCTGTGTTAGGATTTGAAAAATTGTCTTGTAGTAAACTGTTAATTCCCCATTCATATTTCCAATTTTCGAATTTCTTCCATGTATAATTCCCAGAAAGCGCATGGGTTTGGAGTTTTAAGTCAATGGCAGCGAGCTCTGAACGAGTTCCTCTCCTAACATCAAATTCTTTTCTTTGGTTTATTTGATAACTATATTCCCATTTCCATTTTGCTTGATTTTTAGTAGTTGAGAAATACGAAATTTGAATGTTTTGGTGGGTTCCTTGTTGTTTTGGAGCATTAATGTCGTAGGTGAAAGGGTTCACTCTCAAAGGAATATTTGACGCCAATGCTGTTGCGAGATCTTGTATATTGCCAATATGAGCGGCACGCAGAATGCCTACCTCATTAGAAAAACGCGAATAATTAAACTCCCATCCTTCAACAATTCTATTACTTCCTAGTTTAAAGGATAGATTCCCTTCTTGAAGTCCTGTATTTGTCAAATTATAATTTGGAGCTTGAAAGTCTCCGAACCTTTTTGCTGTTAGTTGACCACTATAATAAAAACCTGATTTAAAGGTTTTAACCCACCTTGACGAGATACTTCCGCCACGGCCATTGGTTTCCATATTCAGGACTGTATTACCATATAAACTGTCTTTTAGGACTTTTTTAGCAGGAGCTAACACGATAATTCCCCCAGGGGTATCCCCCCCGTATTTTAAAGCAGCAGCGCCTTTAACTACTTGTATAGTTTCAAATGCGTTAAGGTCAATATTAGGAGCGTGGTCTGCTCCCCATTCTTGATCTCTAAGTCGCATCCCATTAGAAACAATACCCACCCTACTTCCGTACATTCCATGAATGAGAGGTTTTGCAATACTATTTCCTGTTCGTAAAACTGAAACCCCCGAAAGTGTATTCAAAGCATCAGCAAGGCTTTTACTACTATATTCCAAGATTTGATCTGCATTGAGTCGGGCTTCTTGGGCAGAATTAGTAATCTGTTCTAACTTTGAGTCAGATACGGTGATTTCTTCCAATTCATTTATATGGTGTTCCAGTTTAAAATTTAAAACTTGATTTTGGCGAATCGTTATTTTCCGCTTTAATGAATCACATTGCGGGTGTTCTATCAAGAATAAATAAGTTCCAGGACAAAGGTTTTCAAAATTATAAGTACCAAATTCATCGGTTTGTGAAAAAAAAGTGGTGCCCTCAATTGTAATGAGAGCACCAAAAATAGGAGATTGATCATGCAAATCTAGAATATTCCCTTTTAAAGAATAATTACATGATTGACCATACAAAATCGGACTTCCTTTTAGGGTAATGACGACTACAAATATTAGAAGCCGAAAAACAGAGCGCTTCATTAATCCACAATAGTTATTGGGATATCTATCGCAACATCGGTCTCACCCCCAAAACCATTTCTGGTTGTACTGCTTTTTGTAGTTGGCTCATGTATCAAATATGCTCTTGCAAACCCTGTCCCAGTGGAACTAGCAGTCCAAATACTGTGAATAAATACAGGATTGTTATTACTATCCAAAGCATCACTTTCTCCCGAGGTGTAAGAGACAGTAACATCAGAAAATTCGTAAAATATTTGGTGTTCGTCTGCTTCCTCCGCTACTTCCTCTGTAATAACCTTAACATTTCCAGGATCACTTTCATCTAAAAAAGCAATCGATACCTCATAAGGTGTATTGGTTTTTAATGTGATGGTTTGCGTATTGGCTTGATCCATTTGCCATTTAAAGGTTTGCGAAGAGGCATCAGCAGCTTTAAATTCTATTGTAACTGTTGTTATTACTTCTTGTTCCTCAACTATTTCTGGAGTATCTTTTTCACAAGAGGTGAACGACAAGGTTAGAAAGAGTATAAAGAGATTATAGATTGGGTTAATTACTATTTTCATTTTATTCTGGTTTTAAGATTTATGTATTTCTGTTTGGGATATTAAGTTTTTATAAAATTTAATACCCTATTTATTCTAGGAAAACAGCAATACTGGTGGGGCTCTCAAACCTAAGCCTTTGTAGGGTTTTGAATAAAAAACGTGCTGGTAAAAATTTACCTTAATGTTTTTGATTTCAAATGTCTTGAAATTAAAAACAGGTGAAGATTCATCAACTAAAGGTTGAAAATAATAGTCTAAGAAATCATCATGTGAATTCTCAGCGTGAATATGGGTCTTACTGTGTTTGCATTCTTTTGTTTTGGCATGAAAGCTGTAAGCGTGTTCTAGCTTTAATCCCATTGGGATTAAAAGCATTGCTATCAGGAGTCCGGAAACCCCTGATAGTATTACACCTTTATATCTTTCAAGCGGAATCAAATTACAGTCTCTTAATCTTAATATTTTTATATGAAATTACACCAGGGTGATCTTGCAGGCTGATGCGCCCTTCTTTAAATTTTCCAAAACCTTCCATAGTTGCAAATTTACTTTTCTTTACCAGTGCATCCCACTTGTCTCCTGACAAAGGAAAACGGTTAATTTCAGATCCATTGAGCACAATGATTCCTTCATTTTTAGAATGATCTATTGTGATGTTATATTTGTTCCAAGCTCCTGCTTTTTTAGCAACAATATTGGTTGGAGGTATCATGTCGTACAGTGCCCCTACGGTATGTACCTGATGTTCTGGATCGTCACCATAAACATCGGCATCAATAATTTGAATTTCAGGTCCTGTTACAAAAGGATGATCGTACTTAGGATCTTCACTTACGCCCCACATAAACCCGCTGTTTGAATTGGGAGATAATTTCCATTCAAATTCAATTTCAAAATTTGTAAAAAGGGCATCCGTAACCAGACTCTTATTTCCTTTACCTTTGGAGTTTTCTTTATCAAAAGTAAAAACACCCTCTTCAACTGTCCATCCGCTTTTTGTCCCTTCTTCATTTTGAAATATATGCCATCCTTCAAAACTATCTTTTGGAGATAATGAAATCCATTCTTGATCCACTGGAACGTTTTCTTTTTTGAGTTCTTTTTTTGGGGTCTCATTGCAACTTGCTACGAATAACAATAGACAATAAATAAAAATGCGTGTCATAAATGAATTTTAAAATTTATTAAAAATACTAAATTCTTAATTAAACGATTCATTAAAAAGAGCGAGTGAAGTTAAAGTTTAACCACAGGTACTTCAGCGGGAATGATTAAGTTACCCTCTGTCGCTTCTTTTATTTCTTCTAGGGTGACATCGGGAGCTCTTTCTTTTAGTAAAAAACCCTCAGCAACAATATCTATAACCGCTAGATTTGTTACGATCCGTTTTACGCATTTTACACCAGTTAAGGGTAAACTACATTTTGTTTTGAGTTTGGAGGCTCCCTTTGGATCAGTATGCATCATAGCAACAATAATATTTTCTGCAGAGGAAACCAAGTCCATTGCTCCTCCCATTCCTTTGACCAATTTTCCTGGAATTTTCCAATTAGCGATATCTCCCGTTTCTGAAACTTCCATTGCCCCCAATACGGTTAAATCAATATGCCTGCCTCGAATCATACCAAAACTTAATGCGGAATCAAAAAAACTTGCTCCAGGCAAAGCTGTTATGGTTTGTTTTCCTGCATTGATAAGGTCTGCATCTTCTGAGCCTTCTTTGGGGAAAGGACCCATACCCAGAATTCCATTTTCACTTTGAAATTCAATCGCTATATTTTTTGGAATATGATTTGCTACTAAGGTTGGTATCCCAATTCCGAGATTAACATAATATCCAGAACGAAGTTCCTGAGCGATGCGCTTGGCAATATCATTTTTGCTTAATGCCATCTCTATGGGTACTTTACAGTTCGTCTTTCAATTCGTTTTTCGTATTGCTCTCCCTGGAAAATACGATCTACAAAAATTCCAGGAGTATGAATTTCATTAGGATCCAAAGCCCCTGGTGGGACTAATTCCTCAACCTCAGCAACAGTAATTGTTGCAGCTCCACACATCAAGGGATTAAAATTTCTTGCTGTTCCTTTAAAAATTAAATTTCCCGTTTCGTCACCCTTCCATGCTTTAACCAGAGAAAAGTCTGCTTGATATGCAGTTTCGAGTAGGTACTGTTTTCCATTAAATGCTCTAATTTCTTTTCCTTCTGCAACTTCTGTTCCGAAACCTGCAGGGGTGAAAAAAGCTGGGATACCTACTTTTGCTGCTCTACATTTTTCGGCTAGTGTACCCATAGGAGTTAAAATGACATCAATTTCTTTGGACAACATTTGTCGTTCAAATTCTTCATTTTCTCCTACATAGGATCCAATCATGGTTTTTATTTTCTTTTGGTTGAAGAGCAATCCTAAACCAAAATCATCTACGCCAACGTTTGCAGAAATACAAGTAAAATTCTTATGTGAAGATTGTGCTAAAGCACTGATTAAATTTTCTGGGATCCCACATAATCCAAAACCTCCAAGCATTATTGTCATCCCGCTTTGAATTCCTTCAAGAGCCTGAGTGACCGTATCCACTTTTTTTCGAATCATGATTTTTTACATCCCTATACCTTTCGGGCTTTTAATTTTTCTGTCAATTTGGGAACCACTTCAAAAGCATCACCAACAATACCGTAATCTGCTGCTTTAAAAAAGGGCGCTTCAGGATCAGAGTTAATAACAACCTTAACCTTGGAAGAATTAATTCCCGCCAAATGCTGAATGGCTCCGGAAACACCTATAGCAATATACAAATTTGAGGCGACAGGTTTTCCTGTTTGACCTACGTGTTCGCTGTGAGGTCTCCACCCCATATCAGAAACAGGCTTTGAACAAGCTGTAGCAGCACCTAAAACATCCGCTAGGTCTTCAATCAAATGCCAGTGCTCTGGACCTTTTAACCCTCGACCTCCAGAAACAACGATATCTGCATCAGCAATGGTGACTTTATCTGAGGTTTTATCTACTGTAGTAACTTTTAAGCTGGTTGTTGCGCTAGAATAACTCCCCTCTATAACTTCTGTGGTTCCTGGTTTTTCTTTTAGCCCAAAGGAATTGGAGGATAGGGATAGTACAGTAATTTCTTTATGACTTTGGGTTATATTAAATGCTTTGTTGGTAAAACAGGAACGTTTTACTTGTAAAGGTTCGTATTGGGAGGGAAGCGATACTACATTAGAAAGATAGGCAGCGTTAATTTTTGCTGCTAGAATTGGTCCCAAATAGCGCCCGTTTGCCGAGGACGATACCACGCAAAGTTTTGCATTTTCTTTTGTTACAATTTCTGCTATACTTTCGCCATATCGGGTAATATCAAAAAATTGGTCACCTTGGGTATTTATTAAATATAACTTGTCCACTCCGAAGGAATTAAGTTGCTCGGGATTTTCGAGATTAAAACCTACACCAACTACATTTAGGCCTTGAGCATCTGCTATTGCTCTTGCATAAGAGGCAACTTCTAATCCTGCTTTTTTTATTTGACCCTCCTGTGATTCTAAATATACTACTACTGCCATAATTCTTAGTTTAAAGCACTTTTGCTTCTTTTTCTAATAAATCTATTAAACCGTCAATATCATTTGCATCAACCAATTTGACCGGGCCTTTTTCCGGGGGTTTTTCAAAAACCTCAACTGTGGTTGCAGCTTCAGTTTCAATTGGTGCTATGACCTCCAGCGATTTTTGTCTTGCTTGCATAATCCCTCTCATGTTTGGAATAATTAGATCTTTCTCTTCTACCAATCCTTTTTGGGCTCCAATCACAATGGGAAGGTTTGCTTGTAAACTTTCTTTTCCTCCATCTATTTCTCTCTGCAATTGTAAATCAACTCCTTCAATCTCCAATTGAATGCAATTTGCTAAATACGGCATGTTCAAATTTGTTGCGAGCATACCACCTACCATTCCGCCATTGTAGTCAATAGATTCTCTGCCTGTGATGATCAAATCATAAGCATTGGTTTGACAAAAAGCCGTCAATTGAGCCGCAACTTCAAAACCGTCTTGAGGTTGGAGATCAATACGAACAGCTTGGTCTGCTCCAATGGCAAGACATTTTCTTAAAATGGGTTCACAAGAAGCATCTCCAACAGTTATAACTGTTACTTTAGCAGCTTCCTTTTGTTGGAGCCACACTGCACGGGTCAATCCAAATTCATCATTAGGATTGATGATGAATTGAACCCCTTGAGTTTCAAATGAAGTGTTCTCCTCTTTAAAGTTAATTTTAGAAGTAGTGTCCGGGACGTTGCTAATGCAAACTAATACGTTCATACAATAGATTTGATACGAATTTAATTAAAAAAATGACACTGTGTCATTTTCTTATTGCTTATTTCAACCTTTACTATTCAGCATCTTTAACTAGCCTAAAACCGGTGTGTTGTAATCCTGTGTCGGGTGATGACTTCATTCTCGCCGCTACTCGATATCCTGAGCAATAAGCATCGTTACACAAAAAAGAACCACCTCGCATGACTTTTTGTTTAAGAAAAGGTTGGTAAGGATCATAAGACGTATCTGGACCTTGAGGATTAACAACTTTTTTCTCTGCTAGTGTTGTATAGTAGTCATATGCATACCAATCGGAACACCATTCCCAAACATTTCCAGCCATATCATAGAGTCCAAAAGGATTGGGTTCAAAGGAAGCTACAGGCGCTGTATAAAAAAAGAGGTCTCTAAGATTATTTTCATAAGGAAAGCTGCCCTCCCACGAGTTAGTTTTGACTTTTCCCTTATTTACTTGCTCATTCCCCCAAGGATAAATCCCCTCTTTTTTTCCTCCTCGCGCCGCCCATTCCCACTCAGCTTCTGTTGGAAGTCTTTTTCCCACCCATTTTGCATAAGCTTGAGCGTCATACCAAGAAATATGAACAACGGGATGGTTCTCTTTTCCTTCTATAGAACTCTTAGGTCCCTTTGGCTGTTTCCAACTGGTTTTGGGTTGCCATTTCCACCAACTATCATAAGCATTCAAATTTACTGGCCCTTCGGTTGCCTCAAAGACCAATGAAGCTGCCTGCAATAGAGAATCTGCTGGTTTTGGTGTGCCTGGAGGCAGTTCTTTTTTTATTTCTTCCCAATCAGGGGCTATTTCGGCCGTAGTGATATAACCTGTAGCTTCAACAAATTTTTTAAATTCAGCATTGGTCACCTCTGTTTGATCCATCCAAAAGCCGTCCACTTGAACCGGGTGTTGAGGATATTCATCCTTCCGAGCTTCTTCACTATTACCTCCCATTTGAAATACTCCTGTAGGTATCCAAACCATACCTTCTTTTACAATAATTTCTCTTTGAGTTCTTTGACTCTGATTACAACCCCAAAAAAAGATAACGCTTAAAATGAATACGACTATTTGTTTTGACATTGTTTTATAAAAATTGATTGATGATGTTTTCAAAACGTTCTTGTTTACCGCTAATTCGTTTTGGTGGCTCCCCTTTAAAAGCAATTTCTGCTATTTCCTCTAAGGAGAGGATTCCTTTTTCAAAGGATTTTCCTTGACCTTTATCAAAGGAAGCATACCGTTCTTCTCTTAAAGCCTTATATGGCGAATTAGTGATGATGTTCTCCGCTGTTAAAAGGGCGCGTGCAAAAGTGTCTGCACCTCCGATATGTGCATGAAAAATATCCTCTAAATCCGTAGAGTTTCTTCTAATTTTTGCATCAAAATTTATTCCTCCCCCTTGAAGGCCTCCTGCTTGTAGAAAAACCAACATGGCTTCTGTTACCTCGTATAAGTTAACAGGAAATTGATCGGTGTCCCAGCCGTTTTGATAATCGCCTCTATTGGCATCAATACTTCCAAGCATTCCGGCATTTGCAGCAACAGAGAGTTCGTGTTCAAAGGAATGTTGAGCAAGGGTTGCATGATTGACTTCTATATTCAATTTAAAATCTTTTTCTAAACCGTAATTCTTTAAAAATCCAATAGCCGTAGCTGCATCAAAATCATATTGATGCTTCATGGGCTCCATAGGTTTAGGTTCAATAAAAAAGGTACCTTTAAATCCTTGTTTTCTTCCATAATCTCTAGCCATGGAGAGCATTTGAGCTAGATGATCAAGTTCCCTTCCCATATCGGTATTCAATAAAGACATATATCCTTCACGTCCGCCCCAAAAAACATAATTTTCCCCGCCTAAAGCGATCGTTAGGTCTAGAGCCATTTTGATTTGAGCTCCTGCACGAGCTACCACCTGAAAGTCAGGATTGGTTGCCGCTCCATTCATATATACAGGGTTTGAAAAACAATTGGCTGTTCCCCACAGCACTTTAACTCCAGAATCTTTTTTCTTTTGAGTGATGTATTCTTCTATCTGATGCAATCGCTTTTCTGTTTCGCTTAAACTCGCTGCTTCCTCAACCAAATCGATATCGTGAAAACAGAAATAGTCAAAGCCCATTTTTGTAATGAATTCGAAAGCAGCATCTGCTTTATCATAAGCTCTTTGCATAGGGTCTGATGATTGATCCCATGGAAATTGTTGTGTCCCAGGTCCAAAAGGATCTCCTCCTTGACCACAGAAGCTGTGCCAATAGGCTGCTGCAAATTTAAAATGTTCGCGCATCGGTTTTCCCAATACCCGTTGCTCTGGATTGTAATACTTGAAAGCTAAAGGGTTGTTGGATTCTTTTCCTTCATATTTTATGGCGCCCACTCCTTTGTAATATTCTTTTTCTCCTGTTAGTATCATTTCACTGTTTTTAATTGATTTTCTAATTCGGTTTTCCATTTAATATAAGCTTGTTGATAAACTTGGGGATGGGAATTGGGTTCTACTTCTGCAACCTTATCAAAATCATTCATACTCTTGCCAAGCAGGTCCAGCCCATCTTTATTTAGTCCAGCTGCTCGAGCAGCACCAACAGCACCAGTGGTATTATAAATTTCGAGGGGTTGATTTATTATTGTAGCAAGTGTTGAAGCAAAAATCTCAGACTGAAAAAGATTGTCATTCCCAGCCCTTATGACCTTGGCATTTAAACCATCTTCTTTCATGATTTCCATCCCATAGGCAAAAGAAAAAGCAACACCCTCTAGGGCAGCACGACACAGATGTTCCTGCTGATGTAAATTAAGATTTAAGTTGCAAAAATGAGCTCCTACATTTCGGTTGTTTAACATACGTTCACTACCATTTCCAAAAGGAAGGTTTATCAATCCTTCACTGCCAACCTTTGCCTGGCCCGCCAATGCGTTCATTTGTTCAAAATTCTCTATCTGTGTTATGGACCTCAACCAACTGTATTGAATACCTGCTCCATTTACACAAAGCAAAGTTCCCACAACAGGGTTTTGATCCGTATAGTTTACATGAGCAAAATGATTTACTCTTGAAAATTCCTTAGAGGTGTTTTGTTCAGACACCGCAAACAAGACCCCTGAAGTGCCTCCTGTTGCCGCTACTTCATTAGGATTAAGTACGTTTAACGCTAGCGCATTATTGGGTTGATCCCCAGCTCGGTATCGAATAGGGATCCCTTCTGGCAAACCTGATTCCGTA
This sequence comes from Flavobacteriaceae bacterium, assembly GCA_023262245.1. Lineage (GTDB taxonomy): Bacteria > Bacteroidota > Bacteroidia > Flavobacteriales > Flavobacteriaceae > MS024-2A. The sequence continues at coordinate 5,538 of JALRDC010000044.1, read as the reverse complement.
GCTCCTTTCTTGGAAACACGCCCTTGCTCTTGAAAATTTGCTACTAGATCAGGGGTGAGTTTTGGATTTATACCATAATGCTTCAATAACCAATCTGCTACTTTTTTGTCGTGATAATCCCAAAGCATTCCCTCGGAAAGTCCATTGGGAGTTGTTACAATGTCCCCAGTTAACTGATAGGCAATATAATCTCCTGGGAGCATGTAATGTGCAATTTTATTATAAACAGCTTCTTCGTTTTCTTTTACCCATTTTAATTTGGAAGCAGTAAAATTTCCCGGGGCATTAAGTAAGTGTTTTCCGTAGCGACTTACCCCTATACTTAGTGCCGCTTGATCACCAATAGCTACTGCCCTGCTATCACACCAAATTATAGAATCTCGTAATAGCTTACCTTGTGCATCTACCACAACCAATCCATGCATTTGATATGAAATGCCTATCGCTAAAATTTGTTTGGAATCTATTTTATTTTCAGTTAAAATTCGACGGGTTGCCTTACATAAATACTTCCACCACTTTTGAGGATCTTGTTCTGCCCAACCTGCTTTTTCAGCATGGATTTTCATCTCTCGCTTTGGCTCAGAAACTAATGCAAACTGTCTGTTTGTTTGAGCATTTACAAGTGCAACTTTCACTGAAGAGCTTCCTATATCATAACCAATATAAAAACTACTATTCATAAGACGAAAAAATAATTTTATGGTTTACAAGTGACATTTTTAAAAGCTTATTATGTTTAAATATAACTAAAAGTTAGTTGTCCTTTCTTTTGTAACTCATGAAAAAAGCTCAATAAAAAAAGGAGTTACACCTATCCTAGAGGTGCTAACAATTGATGTACAATAACAAATACGGCAATCCTGGTACTATAGAGCATCAATACAGAACTTCCAAAAATTCCGGGATTATGGACGAAGTAAAAAATGTTTAGAATCTTCTAAAAATGTATGGAGTTCTTGGGATTTATACGTGGTCAATAAAAAAGAAAGAGGATAAAAATCCTCTTTCTCTTATTAAAAAATTAATATTTATTGATCCCACCATACTCTGGTAGTAAATTCATTTTGCCCTTGACGAGCAAGAGCCGCTGCAAAACTTTCAGGATTCGTACTTGATTCTCCATTAGGATATATTAGCCTTCTGGGAATGGTACCTTGCGTTACATTTCCATCGTAAACTGCCTCTCCTCCGTAGGGTTGTAGTTCAGGAAATCCAGTTCTTCTCCAATTGGCAAATGCTTCATACTCATTTAAGAAGGTAACCACCCAATATTGTTCATGAATCATTTTCATCGCGTTATCCATATCAAATGGTCGTGCAGCGAGATAATCCGCCACTTGAGCATCAGAAATTTCATTAGCATTAGGATATAATTTTGAAAGCATCTGCATCGCCGCTTTTACTCCATTTTCGTAATGCGCTTTAACATCTCCATTGTACCACCCCCTTAGGGCTGCTTCTGCCTTTAAGAATTCAATTTCTGCATAGGTTTGGAACACCATAGGGGCATCTTCACCAGTTATCACATTGCGGTTGGGTTCTGCATAGTCTGAGGACTTTGTACCGTATTTTGTCTCCAAAGCCCCTGTTGTAAGACCGCTAGGCAAACCAATCAGATCATCTGGGTTAGTACTGCCGTCACTTCGGCGAGCTCCTAAAATGGGTAGTCTAGGATCTCCCTGAAGAAAATCCACAAAAGTACGAGCAAGTCTTGGGTTTCCATCAGCAGTAAAAACTTCTCCATGACCATTTCTGTTGATTCCTCCAGGACCAGTTGTATGTTGAATAAAACTGATATCATCGTTTGAGGACATGGTTCCGGCCGCAATAGCCTTTGATGCCCAACTTTGAGCATTTCCTGGATCTACTTTGGTCAATCGCATGGCCAAGCGGAGCATTAAGGAATTGGCAAACTTTCTCCATTTATCCGTATCTCCCTGAAAGACAAGATCAGAAACGCCAAGAGTGTCCTGACCTAGTTGTCCAGTAGCAGCCTCAAGTTCTGCTAACATATCCATATAGATGTCTTGTTGTGCATCGTATTGCGGCTTTAAAATCCCATCTATATAACCTTTTCCTGCTTCAGAGTAGGGAATATCGCCATATAAATCTGTCAATCTATGATAAATAACTACTCTCCAAATTCTGGCTATTCCCATAGCAGTTCCTGAATTTCCTTCTTCATTTAATTGAAAAATAATATCTTCAATTTCTTTTACTTGTTCGGGATATCCTCGATCAAAAAGTGAGGTTGCATAATCCTCATTTCGTGTGTAAAAATTTCCAGACCAATAAGTGGCTGTTGAGGCTATGTGTTGGATAATACAAGAAGAATAGATCAAACTCGCTCTCCAATTCTCATAGCGCCCTCCAGAAGTTCTTAGAAAGACCGAAGCAAATTTGTTGTTAACGTCCAATTGAGCTGCTTTGGTCGGATCGATATTTAATTCTTCAAACCCTTTATCAAAATCACAAGAGATCAAAAGGATACTAAGCAAACTAAATGTGGTGATTACTTTTTTCATTTTCATTTAAAATTTAAGGTTTATATTCAGTCCTATGCTCCTTGGTACAGGGAGACCAAACCATTCCAAGCCTTGAGAATTACTTACATTATATCCAGACTCTGGATCAACATTTTCAACGCTGTTTTGTAAGAAAAATAAATTTCTTGCTATGAAGGATATGGAGGCATTTCTAATGAAGGTATCATTGAGGAGACTCCTTGGGAAGTTATATCCTAAAGAAAACTGACGTAACCTCAAATAATTTGAGTCGTAAATTGCTTCTTCTGCTATGCTATAGGTTCTTCTCCAATAATCTTCTATCCTTTCTGGGGCAATAGTCTTCGTAAAAGCCGTCCCGTTGGCATCTACTCCAGAAACAGTAAATCCATTTTCACGTCCATCAGCATCAATTGTAGCTTTATGAACTCCAAAATATTTTGCCAATGCATTGGTTCCTGAATAAATTTGCCCTCCGTTTTTACCTTCAATTAAAAAGCTTAAGTTGAAGTTTTTATATCGGAAACTATTGGTCAATCCCACGGAAACTGGAGCTACTCCAAAACCTAAAATTTTGCGGTCTCCAATTTGAGGAATGGGAGTTCCGTCTGGATCAATGTCATGTACTATTCTACCTTGAGGATCTCGATTGTAACTAGTTCCATATAAGGCACCGTATTGTTCTCCAACGATATGTGTTACCCTTAGATTTCTAGATCGCGGTTCATCAAGTGAGATATTGGTTCCTGTATCGTTAGTTGAAACTATTTCTGAGGTATTGTTTGAGTAATTAAAAGTAAAGTCCCAAGCGAAATCATCTAACTGAACAGGGCGTAAATTTAACAACACTTCAATCCCTTTATTGGTAATTACTCCCAAGTTTGCCAGTGCACTACCATAACCAGAAGTTGGAGAGGCACTTACTCCTACAATATCCCCATCTGTTGTGTTACTATAATAGGTAAAATCTATTGACGCTCTGTTATCAAACATACGTAAGTCAAATCCGACCTCGGTTTCATCCTTTTCAAAGGGAGTGATGTTTTCATTTGGAATGGAATTGTTTGATATATTTCCCAAGGAAGCACCTTGGTGCCCTTGACCATAAATTCCGTAGGTAAGGTTGAGTGAATAGGGACTATTTGCTCCTCCTGCTACTTGAGAATACCCTCCTCTAAACTTCAAAAAGGTAAACGCCTCTGGCAAGTTTACCAGATCACTGAGGACTAAACTCAAACTAGCGGAAGTATAAAGGTCGTTGTTTGGGGTTGTCTTATTAGGAAGTGAAAGGGTTGAAAACCAGTCGTTTCTTGCTGTAAAAGTAAAATAAAGAGCCTCTTTATATCCCAATTCTGCTGAACCATAGGCGGAGTTAATTTTACGTTCATTAAAACCATATCCTGTACTTTGATTTTGAGTATTTTTTACTGTATATAGGAAGGGTACGATAAAGTTTCCTCCATTTGCAGTAACAGACTCAGCTTTCTGATAATTTTTCCCTACACCTGCAAAAGCTGTTAGGGTTAAATCATTAACTAGGCTTAGATTGTTGGTTCCTATAAATAAATCTCCATCACTTTGAATATTTGTTAACGAATATTCAGACATGCTGCCTAATGGCTGATAAGCTGTTCCATAGGGTGTTCCCGAAGTTCTTCGATAATCGAATCTGTCAGACCCAAAACGTCCTGTGAGATATAAAAATTCCTTAATATCCCAGCGGACTTCTGCAGAACCAATGAATCGTTCCCTTACAGAATTATTAAAAAATTGATAGGCTGCGAACCAGGGATTTTGTGAATAGGTATTATCACTAGTTCTAAATTCAGTTCGGTCTGCATTGGTCCCTAAACCTCCTTCTCCTAACATGTCGTTAACATCAATAGAAGGTGCAAATAACCGAATTCCAAAGTTTGCATTTCCTGGAGAATCGGAGAGTCGTGGTGCTCCTACAGAATCATCATTAATATATTTCACATTTACAGTTGCAGAAAAATCTCCAAACTGTTGGGACATATTTAACCCTAAGGTGTTTCTCTCTAAGGTTGAATTAGGGATGATGTCTGTATTCTGCAAATTTGAAAATGAAAGACGCATATTCGAACGATCTGTACTATTGGAAAGCGCAATAGTATTGATATAGGTCTCACCTGATTTATAAAATTTTTCCAGATTATTACCCTTGTATGAATAAGGTCGTGAGACGCCATCCCACTGTTCAACAGAAGAACCGTTTAGCGGTAATCCCCAGTTTGCGTAGGTATCAATATTGTCAGAGCTTGTAGAATAATCACGTCCCTGACCATAAGTTGTTTGTGGATCATAGGGGTCGTTTTTAATATCGTCAAATTGAATAGAACTGCTCAACTCCACTCCCAGTCCTTCTGATGACGACCCTGATTTAGTTGTAATCAAAATCACACCATTGGATGCTCGAGACCCATAAAGAGCTGCTGCAGCTCCACCTTTTAGTACTGATACCGATTCTACCTCGTCTGGATTAAGTGCAGAAACACCATCTCCTGAATCAGCTCCACCCCAAACTCCAGCGGAACCTAAATTTGAATTATTGATCGTAATTCCATCAACAACATATAAAGGCTGATTGTTTCCACTAAGGGAGCTGTTACCTCGGATAATAACACGGGAAGAACCCTTTGCACCAGCGGCGTTTCCTGTAATTTGAACTCCTGCAATTTTTCCCTGTAGAGCGTTGATAGCATTGGTATTCTTTATGGTATTAATTTCTTCGCCACCAACTTGAGTTACCGAATATCCCACAGCTTTGGTATTTCTTTTAATCCCCAAAGCAGTAACTACTACTTCCTCCAAGGTATTATCAGGCTGTAATTGAACATTGATTTGAGAACTGTTACCTACCGTAACAATTTGATTGGAATAACCCACAAAACTAAAAACCAAGTTATCTCCTTGAGAAGCAGCAATACTGTAATTTCCATCAAAATCTGTAGAAACTCCTTGCGTGGTTCCTTCGATTACAACATTTGCTCCTGGAAGAGGCACTCCATTT
>JALRDC010000035.1 GCA_023262245.1 Flavobacteriaceae bacterium | reverse complement strand
CAGTTGGACTTATAGCCCGTTGGTATATTTCAGGACACGCCCCCTGGAGTGATGCCTATGAATCCATGATTTACGTGGCTTGGGCAACACAGTTTTTTGGATTAGTATTCGGGAGGAAATCGGCTTTAACCATGGCGGCAACAGCCTTTGTAGCGGGAATGATTTTGATGATTGCTCATTGGAATTGGATGGATCCTGCGATCGCAAACCTCGTTCCTGTTTTGGATAGCTATTGGTTAATGATTCATGTAGCAGTGATCGTTGGGAGTTATGGACCGTTCGCATTGGGGATGATTATAGGTGTTGTTTCTCTTTTGCTGATGCTCGTAGCTACTTCAGAAAATAGAAAGAAAGTAAAGCTTCAAATTAAAGAATTGACTATTATCAATGAATTGTCTTTAACCATTGGGTTGATTATGTTGACCATTGGTAATTTTTTAGGAGGGATGTGGGCCAATGAAAGCTGGGGACGTTATTGGGGTTGGGACCCAAAAGAAACGTGGGCCTTAATTAGTATCATGATTTATGCTTTTGTGATTCATATGCGTTTGATTCCGGGACTGCGAGGGACTTGGATATTTAATTTGATGAGCATTGTTGCCTTTGCTAGTATTTTAATGACCTATTTTGGCGTTAATTTTTATCTAGTAGGATTGCACTCCTATGCCAGTGGAGACAAAATTATTACTCCTAGTTTTGTGTATTATGCCATTGTTATTGTTTCTGCTTTAGGAGTGGCTTCGTTTTTTAGATCCAAGCGGTTATATTCTAAATAAATGGCATAATTATTGGCAATACCGATGTAAATCTTTTAAAATGATAAAATTACGCTTACTTGCTTTCTTGCTTTTAATTTTTTCACTTTCCTGTGTAAAAAACAGTGAAATTTTACCTGATGATATCTCTGTTGAAGAAAAGAAATGGAGGGAGCAAGGCATTGAAGATTATGAATTTACATTGCAAATCAGTTGTTTTTGTATCAGAGAATATACCCTTCCCAAAAGAATAGTTGTCGAAAAAAATCAGGTAATCTCAGTTGATGGCATCCCTTATGAAGAAATAAACGATAGTTCTTTTCGAACCATAAACGGGTTTTTTGACTATATCAGGGAAACTCGAAAAAGAAACCCAGAGGAGGAAAATATTACTTACGATCCCAAACTGGGGTATCCCACTTATATCTATTTTGACATTAGCTATATGATTGCCGATGAAGAAATCGGTTACACGATCAGTGACCTTAGTTTTTAAAGAGGAGTATAAAGAAATTAGAAGCCGTATCTTTAAAATAAAAATGAAGAGACAATGGCTTTTATATTCCATAGGGGGTTTGCTCCTTTGTGGTTTTGGACTTTCCTTATTAGGAGAGGCAATTATTTATAAAACAGCAAATGATTTTAGTTGGTTTTACTGGGGCACCGCAGCACTAGTGGTTTTCAATAGTGGAATTTGCTTGGTTGGAGAAGCAATTTTAATTAAAGTAAAAATGCAAAAACAAAATTAGAAAGCCGCTACAAACTCGTCTTCGTCACTGCCTTTAAGAATTTCTTTAAAAGACTTTTCTATTATGGCATCCACTTGATCTGCATCAAACCCCAATCCGATGACTAAGCGATGCATCAATTTTTTTTCAGCCTCATCTGCAATGTGATCTGCATATACCATACGCGATAAATCATATAATCGTTCTAATCTACGTTGTTTAGAACTGGGAGGGTTTATGGGATGCGCTTCAATATTTGCCATTATTGCTGCTACCTCATCTTCCTCTATTTCTAAATTTATGGCAGTGCGGTTAATAAAGGCTTCTTCTTCTTTAGAGATGGTTCCATCGGCTAATGCAATCCTTACTATTGCAGCAAAATGATCTTTATTTCTTGATTTAAATCCTGGAGTGTACAAGTCTGAAAAGGACATATTTGTATATTTTTTGTTAAAGATAAAAAATGGAATCATCAAAGAGTTTTATTTTAGCTTGTAATTTTAGTAGCGACCTCAATTTTTATGAAAGAACTTATAATCTTAAAAAACCGTTCCGACATTGGAGCGGGGACTCGTGGTTCCGATATGGGTATTGATGCGCTGGAGATTGCCGCAATAAATGCCAACAATGACTTTTTTAATCGACACCCTTTTGTAGATATAGAAACACATAATGAGACGGTTTATAACAAAGTAAAAAACTCCACAGCGAAGCGCATCAATTCTGTTTTGGAACAATGCAAACGACTAAAAAAAGCTACACAAACCAGTCTTGAAGCCAATCAATTTCCTCTAGTTTTATCTGGGGATCATTCTTCCGCTTTGGGAACTTTAGCGGGTATTAAAGCAGCAAATCCCAATAAAACCCTTGGCGTGATATGGATTGATGCGCATGCCGACTTACACAGCCCTATGAGTTCCCCATCCGGAAATGTTCACGGAATGCCCCTGGCAGCAGCTTTAGGGCACGATAATTTTGAACATCAAATTAATCCTGTTAGTAAGGAGACCATAGCAGATTGGGAAGCGATGAAGCATTTGGGAACCGTTCTCCCAATTTTAAAACCAGAACATTTGATTTATTTTGGTGTTCGGGACATTGAGGTTGAGGAAGAAGCAATTATAAACGCTAAAAAAATCCGTAATTATCCCGTACATGAATTACGTCACCGGGGATTGAAAAGCTGTATCAAAGAGGCGCTTAATCAGCTGAGAACGGTAGATCATATTTATATAACTTTTGATGTTGATGCATTGGATTGCGATTTGGTTTCCCGAGGCACAGGAACCCCAGTCTCCAAAGGTTTTGATCCTCAAGAAATAATTGAACTCATACAAGCTGCCCTTCAAAGTGATAAGGTGGTTGCCTTAGAGGTCAGTGAGATCAATCCGCTTTTGGACGAAAAAGGAAATCGAATGGCAGAAGTAGTCTTTGAAATCATCGAACAGATATTTAAAATTTAGTCTTATTATAGAATCTTAATTTTATTATTATATTTGGAATAATCCCAAATCTTTTTATTCTCATGAATAACTTTTTCAACTTTTTTTTTAGTGAGGAGAATGTCAATAGAGTACAATTTATTGTAAGAATTGTATTTTCTCTTATTTTTTGGATCAGTTCCGTTATCATTTTTTTAGTAATAATAGGTGTTGAATTTGATACCCTCTTTAAAAACGGGAGCTTTTATCCCGAGCCAACTACTGTTGGTTTTCAAATAGTATTACCCATACTTTTTTATTTGATGTCCATGATATTATTTTTAAATACAACCTATCGAAGACTCTTCACAATTATTGATAGAAAACGTTTTTTTTGGGTTTATTTAATAGGACTTTCTTGCGGAATGGTTATCTATTTTTCAGCTACAGAATTTTTTAAATATTTTCTACTTATTTGCGTTTTAACACTTGCACTTGTCCCAAATCAAAAAACAAGAGTGTAGGATATTTTCTATTGGTTTATTTATAGAAAATATTCAAGTTTATTGATGATCAATTAGGGTTGAATTAATTTAATTAATATCAAAACGTATCCCTAAGGAGATATTGTTTCTCAAGTAATATTGATCTTTAAAGAGGGGTGAAAGGTCGGCTTTTGCATAAAGGGTTAGCATTCCGGGAAAAGAGATATAACCACTGACACCGTACACAAGGTCATTAAAATTTAAATCGTTTTTTATTTTATTCTTATAGCCTTCCGCTTTAATTCTTTGAATGTTATGGATGTTAAAGCCACCATAAGCTCCTCCGCCAACGATAAAAGAATTGCGATGATAGGTCTGTTGCACATAACTCCCATCCTTGGTATAAGTCTTTATTTGCTTACTATTAGAGCCTAATTCAAAATGAACAGGAAACACAAGGTTGGTATATTGCAGTTGATTTCTAATCAAAGGTTCACTATAAGGAATTCGCTCGATTAAACCATCCGTATTTGTGAAAATACCCTTGTCTTTTGGTCTAAGGGAATTGAATTGAAAAGAAAAGCCGTATCTCAAATTGATCAATCCAGAATTTGGAATAAGATTTATTTTCCACGACCAGCCCAATTCAACAAAAAAGGATTTGATGAATTCATAAGCCGTATCCTCTAGTGTATTTTCCTCTTCTATTAGGTTGTTAAGCCCAGCGGCAAAAACCAAATCATTACTAAAAAAACTTTTGCGTTCCCTTCTTCTGCGGGAATAATCATAGGTGTAGTAGTTATTGTCTTCCTCTTCAGTTCGGTTGTATTCTAGACCATTCTCGTAATACTTCGCTTCTGCTGATAAAACCTTTTCCTCAATTTGTAGTGCTGCTTCTTCGGCGTATTTCAGTTTTAAGCTATCCGCCTCAGATTCTGTAATTTCTTGTTGGAAAAGAGCTTCGTTTACCTCTTTAATACGCGATTTTAATCGGGCGCGCTCCTCATTCTGGATTTGGTTTTTTTGATCGTTGAATCGTTCTAGGAGGTATTGATTTTGCGCTTCTTGAGCGAAGGACGAAACGCAAAAACTTAATACAATTAGAAGAATGTTGTGGTTGTAAACTTTCATGTTATTTAAATTAATTATAGATTCTATTGCGGTTGCGTTTAAAATAAAAGCGGTTGTTGTTTTGATTTAAGCTGTAGATCTCACCGGCAAAGGTTCTTCTTGCGACAATGCTTTTTGGTTTGCCTTTAATACCAATATTTCCTCCCATTGAAACCTGAGCTTCAATGTGTTGGTCTGAGAAAACACCTGCTTCTCCACCGGCGAAAATACTGACTTGAGTTCGGTCTGAAAGCAGCTCTTCAGCAAAACAAATTCCACCTGTGCTGACTTTGAGAATGTGTTCACTAGTAGCTCCCTCAAGACGAACCAGGCCTCCTGTTCGTGCTTTTGTAATTAAAAGCTTTGTGTTTACCACTCCGTCAAAGCGAGCGCCTTCATGTGCTTTTATCACGATTTTATTGTGCTTTAAAGGGGCTTGCGTATTTACTTGCGCTCCTTGATGCAGCTTAAGTACTTGTAGAGGTTTTTTAAAGTACAAATCAACATAGGCGTTGTTGTAATGAAATAACTCTCCAAAACGCATGCGTATTTTTAAGGTATTTCCTTTTTGTTTTAAAAGGATTCCTCCGTAGTGATCTCCGTAAATTATAGCTTTATTTTCGTCTGAGGGAATCAGATTTACAGTGATTCCGGAGTATATTTTTAACTGCGTAAAATTACTCAAGGGATCTTTTCTCGGATTAAATAAAGGATCCTTTTTTTGTGCTATCAATATTTGAAAAGGAAGCAAAATGAAAAGTAATATGTTAAAGAGTAGGGTGTGTGTTTTCATAGGGAATTGAATTTATTGGTTGATTTCATTTGAATTCATGCTGACTTTTGTGTAGCTACCACGAATAAAGTCTATGATTTTTGTTTTTAATTGTATCTCAGAGTATAACTCCGTTTCTACAGCGATGAGTAACTCTAAAGCTTTCAATTGTTGTTTGCTTTGTTTGTTACGAGCTACTCGGATATTTTTATAGGCAAGTTGGAGTAACGCCTCGGTTTCTAGCTGAAGTAAGCTATCGCTAATTTGTTCGTCCTGCTTTACCAGGGGTATCGGTAGTGGATTAAGCTGTGCCAAAGAAGGAATAATTGTATTAATATCGAAGGACTGAAGAGCTTTGCTTTGGGGAATATATCCCACAGATAGGGGTTGCTTAGTCTCTCTAGTAGGATTGTTTATCCTAGAAGGTTCCGAGGGGATTATTTTAATAAAATTTTCTTCTTCTACGAGAGGTTGTTCAGTATTCGGTAGTGTTGTGAATGAAGAATTTTCATAAAAAAGATTCCACCCCAGGAGTACTAAAACCACCCCCACCAGAGCATACCCATACAGCAATTTTCTCTTGTTTTTAAGCTGCAAAGTGCGATCAAGTTGTTCCCAAACTTCTGGGGAAGGATCAATCCTTCTGAGCGCTAACTTTTCTTTGAATTGGGATTCTAGTTTATGCTTTTTCATTTTTTTTTGAATAATGTATTTTTACGAATTGCTGTAATGTTGTTCTTGCTCTTGATAGATAGGCTTTTGAGGTTCCAATAGGGATTTTGACGAGTGTTGCAATTTCTTTATGACTGTATCCCTCAACAGCAAAGAGAATAAAAACAACTTTCTGCGACTCTGGGAGTTGATCGATATAGTATTGAAGGTCTTCAATAGAAAAAGCTACTTCAGGAAGCCGGTCTTCAGGGACTTCGAATGATTGTTCTTCAATAAAAATCAGTTGTTTTTTGGAACGGAGAAAATTCAAGGCTTCATTAATCATTATTTTTCGTAACCATCCTTCGAAATTTGTTGTTTTTCCAAACTGTTTTAAGTGAGTAAAAGCTTTGAGAAAGCCACGCATCAGGACATCTTCAGCAAAATGAATATCCTGAATATACATTCTACAAATACTGAGCATCTTGGAAGCGTATTTTTGATAAAGAGCTTCCTGAGCTCGTCTGTTTTGCTTAAGAGCTGTCCGAATAAGTTTAGCGTCTTCGGGATATAGATTACGGATTTTCAATTTGGTTAAGCGTTTCTTTGGTGCTCTATTTTAATAGATGCAAAAAAGGGGAAAAAGGTTACAAAATGGAGCAATTTTTTTAATCCTTAGGGCATGCTCACAAGATTTTTAATATAATTGAAATGATTTCTTTTGATCGCGTTCTCAGATCTTGATAGCTTTTTAGCTGATTTTAAAACTTTTCTTTGAATAGCGATTAAAGTGCTTTTGATTCTTGGGTTTAACTTTTTCTCTTCCTGGAGTTCCTGAATTCGTTCTACAAATCGAACCTGTAGGGCCATTTTGGAATCATCTAGAGCGGAAGTTTTTTCGTAAAAGCTAGAAAACAACTCTTCGATCAGTTCATCAGGACTTAAACTAGTTCCACTTAAAGTTGTGCTCGTTGAAAGCATTCGGTTTAATCGATCAGTACTCAGAATGCGATTTAATGCACTGTACTGAAGATTCTGAAGCACTTTTAACCCACCTTCCTCATTTATCTTTGAGATCAACTGAGGCTCCATTAACCAAGTCTGAGAATCCCAAAGATGCACATCTAAAAAATTTAATCCTCTTTTTTGATCTGCTAAGGAGACATTTTTGTAAGGAGTATTGTCCTGTGATTAAATTTGCATTCCAAGTACCAGTTGTAATTGTTCCTACTGCAGTTAGAGAAGATGTTAGTACACCTGTTCCTAATGTTGTTGAAGATAAAACAGAGGTTCCACTTATTCTATAAACAGAACCTGTTGAGATATTAATATCTCCTGTAACATCTAATCTATAAC
>JALRDC010000145.1 GCA_023262245.1 Flavobacteriaceae bacterium | reverse complement strand
TCACTCGCTTCACAAAATTTCCAAGTACAACGGAAAAGACGGAACAACTCCCAAACTCTACAAACTAGGATCAAACGCTTGGAAAAAACTCAAGGAAAAGACCAAGTCAAGAGTTAAAAAGATTGCATTTGATCTCATTAAAACCTACGCTAAACGCAAGTTTAAAAAGGGAATTGCATCTGGAGCAGATTCCTACTTACAATTGGAATTAGAGGCTTCTTTTATCTATGAAGACACCCCTGATCAGAGCAAGGCTACTTCAGAGATCAAAGCTGATATGGAGTCCAGTCAACCTATGGATCGATTGGTCTGTGGTGATGTTGGATTTGGAAAGACCGAAGTAGCTATTAGAGCTGCTTTTAAGGCAGTGGATAATGGCAGACAGGTAGCTGTTTTAGTTCCGACGACCATACTAGCATTTCAACACCACAGAACCTTTAGCAAACGACTTAAAGACATGCCTGTTCGTGTGGATTATCTGAACAGATTTAGAACTACCAAAGAAAAAACTCAGGTTCTCAAGGATTTAGAAGCCGGTAAAATTGATATCATCATTGGTACGCATCAACTCGTAAATGACAAGGTGAAATTTAAAAATCTGGGCTTACTCATCGTTGATGAAGAACAAAAATTTGGTGTAGGTGTTAAGGACAAATTAAAATCCATTAAAGAAAATATCGATGTATTAACACTGACAGCTACTCCAATTCCTAGAACCCTTCAATTTAGTTTGATGGCTGCAAGAGATCTTTCGGTCATCAATACTCCTCCACCCAATAGAGTTCCAATTGAAAGCGAAGTGATTCGTTTTGACGAAGAAGTCATTAGGGATGCTGTTTCTTATGAAATACAACGAGGAGGTCAAGTCTTTTTTATCAACAACAGAGTTGAAAACATACAAGAGGTTGCTGGAATGATTCAGCGTCTTGTCCCAGATGCAAAGGTTGCTATTGGTCACGGTCAAATGGAGGGTAAAAAACTAGAAAAGATCATGCTCAATTTTATGGAAGGGGCCTATGATGTTTTAGTAGCCACCACCATTATTGAAAGTGGATTAGACGTCACCAATGCCAATACTATATTTATCAATAATGCCAATCATTTTGGACTGAGTGATCTTCACCAAATGAGAGGAAGAGTTGGACGTTCCAATAAAAAGGCCTTTTGCTATTTCATTACCCCTGCCTACCATCAAATGACTCCTGAGGCTCGAAAACGTATCGAAGCTATCGAACAGTTTACAACTCTAGGCAGTGGATTCAATATTGCCATGAAGGATTTAGAAATCAGAGGAGCAGGTGACATCTTAGGAGGTGAACAATCTGGATTTATCAATGATATCGGATTTGACACTTACCAAAAAATCATGAATGAAGCTATTGAAGAGCTAAAAACCACCGAGTTTGCAGATCTCTTCGAAGAAGAACTCTCTCAAAAACCTGATTGGGAAGTCAAAGATATTCAATTGGATACCGATTTCGAATTGCTCTATCCAGATCAGTACATCAATAAGACTTCAGAACGACTCAAACTTTACAAAGAACTCAACCAAGTTGAAAACGAAGAAGAACTATCTATTTACAAGGAGCAACTCATCGACCGTTTTGGCCCACTTCCAAAACAGGCAACCAACCTCATTGAATCCATGAAAATCAAATGGATAGCGAGCGCCTTAGGAGTCGAAAAAATCGTCTTAAAACAACACAAACTCATCGCTTATTTTATCGCAGATCAGGATTCCAAATTCTATCAATCTGAACTCTTCAGAGGCGTCCTCATCTATGTTCAACAGCATCCTAAAAGCTGTCAGTTAAAAGAAAAGGAAACCAGAAATGGACTTCGTTTAATTCTTTCTTTTAACCAAATTGATTCCATAGAAAAAGCCCTAAAAGTTTTGGATCCTTTTAAGGCTTTGTTCGCGTACACTAATAATGATAAGACTAGCTTATAATTCTTTTAATCCTTTAATCGTTTTAAAGGCTTGATCTACCTGTTCCTCATCTACGATAATTGTAAATTCATTGGTTGTGGAGATCACCTCGTATAAAACAATGCCCTCCCAAGCTAAACGTTGGAAGATAAAATAATAGATTCCTGGGACTGATACGTTTTCAGCAGGAAGTTTTACTGTAATGGAAGATAACTCCTCTGCTTTCTGAGTACATTTTTCATTCTTAAATAATTCTTCAACGGTATCGTTTAAAGAACCACTAACAACAATATTCATTTCATTGACTCCTCTTGAAGAAGTGTAGAACACATCTTTGTTCTTATTGACTTCTTTTAGTAAAAGAGTTTGATTTTCTAAAACCGTATCGGATACTAAAAAGGTGTAATCAGTTAGCGAAGATCGAACTGTAATTTCACCTATGTTTTTTAAGACTTTGACAATTTTGTGGGTTGCTCTAAATTCTAAATCATCAGAAAGACGTTTTAAAGCCATCACAATGGCACCATTGCGGATATCTTTTCCTAAAATTTCTTCGATTTCAGGTTTGATAAACCTAGAAAGGGATGTGAGATTTATAATCCCTTGAGCTAGAGCAGATTGTAAAAAAGGTTTTTTCTTGATGTAGTTTTCAACTACTGATGAAATTGTTTTCATGGCATTATATTTTGCACAAAAATAACTTATTGTTATAAATATCACAAATATTTTTAAAAATAATTTTTAATATTCAATCTAAAAAGGGCTTTTACCCACTTTATATACTTCTAATACTAGCTATTTTTGTCTATTTTTGTGACCAAATTGAATTTTATGGCTCAAACCAATCA
>JALRDC010000105.1 GCA_023262245.1 Flavobacteriaceae bacterium | reverse complement strand
TTGTTACATTAGAGGTTTATGAAAAGACGAGACTTTTTGGATCAAAGTTCTATGGGTTTTGCAGGACTTTTGGTAGCTCCAAACCTCACCGCAGTTTTCCCAAAGAAAGAAATAATAAAATCTTTAGCTACATCAACGCCTTATGTTTTGAGCACATGGAATGTTCCTCAAGCAACCCTCCTTGCAGGAGAAGCTTTAGAAAAAGGATCTCAAGGATTGGATGCCGCTGTTCATGGCGTAGCATTCGAAGAGGCCAATCTTCTAAACACTACCGTGGGTAAAGGGGGAGCACCCGATCGTGACGGAAATGTAAGTCTGGATGCATGTGTAATGAATCACAAGGGAGATTGTGGAGCAGTTTTAGCTGTAGAAAATATCACTCATGTAGCGGCACTAGCCAAAGACGTAATGGAAAAAACTCCCCACGTTATAATCGCTGGTGCAGGAGCAAGAAAATTTGCTCTAGAACAAGGATACAAAGCAGAAAACCTCCTTACAGAAAGCAGTAAGGCTGCTTGGAAAAAATGGCTAGAAAAAGGGAATTATAAACCAGAAATCAACGTTGAAAATCACGACACCATTGGAATGCTTTGTTCTGATGTTTATGGTAATCTTTCGGGTGTATGTACCACCAGCGGTCTTGCTTACAAGATGATGGGACGTGTAGGTGACTCTCCAATCATAGGATCAGGGCTTTATATTGACAATGAGGTTGGTGGTGCTGTTGCCACAGGTCTGGGAGAAGAAGTGATTAAAACCGTTGGGAGTTTTCTAATAGTTGAGTTAATGAGGCAAGGAAAAACTCCACAGGATGCCTGCGAGGAAGCTATAGAAAGAATCATTGAAAAACAGAAAGGGAAACCCGATTTTCAGGTAGCCTATTTAGCAACCAATAAAAAAGGAGAAATAGGAGCCTACAGTGTTCATCGCGGATTTTCATATACCAAGTATTTCAATAAGAAAACTACTAACACCCAATCAAACTCAGTTTACTAAACTCAAGCAAAATGGAAATAATTAAGAATGACAAAAAATATGATGTTGTAATCGTTGGTTCGGGAGCTGGCGGTGGTATGGCTACAAAAATCTTAACCGATAATGGGCTAAATGTCGCTTTAATGGAAGCAGGGCCTTTTTTCGATCCTGCCAATGCCGATCAACAACTCCATTTAAAATGGCCCTATGAATCTCCGCGAAGAGGAAAGGGATCCACCCGTGCCTTTGGAGATTTTCATGCGTCCTATGGAGATTGGGCCCTTGATGGAGAGCCCTATCAGATGAAAAACGGTACTAAATTTAACTGGTGGCGCAGTAGAATGCTTGGGGGAAGAACCAATCACTGGGGGAGGATTTCACTACGTTTTGGTCCCAATGATTTCAAAAGAAAGAGTATTGACGGTCTTGGTGATGATTGGCCAATTGGTTACGATGACATCAAGCCTTATTATGATAAGGTGGATAAATTAATTGGAGTAACCGGTACCAAGGAGAATATTTACAATGAACCGGATGGTTTTTTTCTCCCTCCTGCAAAACCCAGACTTCATGAATTATATTACAAAAAAGCAGCAGAAAAAGCAGGAGTAAAAGTAATTCCATCTAGACTCTCTATCCTAACCAAAAGAATTAATCAAGATCGTGGAGTGTGTTATTATTGTGGCAACTGCGGTAGGTCTTGTGGGGTCTATGCAGATTTTTCCTCTAGTTCATGCCTAGTATTTCCTGCCCAAAAAAAGGCTCAAGGAAGACTCGACTTGTATGTGAATAGCATGGTCAGAGAAGTCTCCGTAGATAAAAATGGAAAACCAAATGGGATTATTTACATCAACAAAGAGGATAACAAAGAATACAGTATAAATGCTAAAGTGGTGGTCTTAGCAGCATCCGCTTGTGAAAGTGCTCGAATTTTACTCAACTCAAAAAGTGTGCATCATGAAAATGGGCTGGGCAACAGTTCTAACATGGTAGGGAAATACCTACATGACTCAACGGGTGCAGATCGTATGGCATTTATCCCAGATCTTATGAATCGTAAGACCTATAATGAAGATGGGATGGGTAATATGCACCTCTACTCTCCATGGTGGCTTGACAATAAAAAATTGGATTTCCCAAGAGGTTATCATATTGAAATTGCTGGAGGATTAGGAGCTCCCATGTATGGCTTTGGATTTGACTTTAACAGCTTAAACAAATATCTCGGTCTTGAAGTGGGTGGCTATGGCGATCGAGTGAGAGAGGAAGTCAAAAAATACTACGGATCTACAATATATTTTGCAGGTCGTGGAGAATCCGTTCCGCAAAAAGACAATTATTGTGAAATTGATCCTGATACTAAAGACAAATACGGGATTCCCGTATTGCGATTTAACTACAAATGGACTGACTTTGAACGGAAACAAGCCCAACATATGAATGAAACCTTTGAAAGAATCGTTCACAATATGGGTGGACATATGCTATGGGACAACAAAGCCCCTGACTACGGCTTAAAAGCACCCGGAGAGATCATTCACGAAGTAGGGACCACCCGTATGGGCAGTGATCCCAAAACTTCAGTAGTGAACGAATATGAACAATTACATGATGCTAAAAATGTATTTGTAGTTGATGGAGGACCCTTTGTTTCTCAAGCTGATAAAAATCCAACTTGGACCATATTGGCTCTTTCATGGAGAACCTCAGATTATATCGTGAACGAATTAAAAAAGCAAAACATCTAAATCATGAACAGAAGAGATAGTATAAAAACCATTGTGATCAGTTCCCTTGCAAGTGGATTAATTCTTGAAGGTTGTATCCCTAGAGAAAAAGAGATGATTTATGAAAATGTTTGGAAATATAAATACGGAAGAACCCCAGAGGAATTGCAAAGAGATTTGGAATTACTCAACCAAGTTTTCTTTTCTAAAAAAGAGCTTCATAGTATTCGTGTACTTGCAAACCTGATCTTACCCCCAACTAAGGAAGGAACAATCGATCAAGCTGAAGTTCCGGAATTCATTGAATTTATTGTCAAAGATTCCCCTTCCTATCAGGAGGTACTCCGGGAAGGTCTGGTTTGGTTAGATGAACAATCCAATCAAAATTTTAATGCCCTTTTTGTTGATTGTAATGAAGATCAACAAAAATCAATATTGGATACTGTTGCCTTCCCAAAGGATAAAAAAAGTAAAGAAGAAATCTTTTTCTCTACGATTAGAAACTTAGTTATCACAGGTTATTTTTCTTCAGAAGTTGGGATTAATGATTTAGGATACAAAGGTAATCAACCTAATATCTGGGATGGAGTTCCTGAAGATGTTTTAGAAGATCACGGCTTATCCTATGACAAAGATTGGATGGACAAATTTGTAGACCAATCTAAAAGAAATGATACGGCCGTATGGGATGAAGACGGGAATCTAATCTCTTAATTTCTAAAGAATAATAAAAAAGTTTTTATGAACAACTACATACTAGCTATTGATGCTGGCACAACAAGTTCTAGAGCAATAATATTTGACCGAAGTGGGACTTCAGTGGGGGTTGCTCAACATGAATTTACACAACATTTTCCAAAGGAAGGGTGGGTAGAACACGATGCCGAGGAAATTTGGAAGACACAACTAAAAGCTATCAAAGAAGTTTTAGTGAATTCAAACATTCAAGCAAATCAAATTCATGCCATGGGGATCACCAACCAAAGAGAAACTACCATCCTTTGGGATAGAAAAACTGGTATTCCCGTGCACCGAGCAATCGTATGGCAAGACCGAAGAACCGCAGGAATTTGTGATGTTTTAAGAAAAGAAGGAAAAGACGATCTCTTTTATCAAAAAACAGGCTTGCTTTTAGATGCTTATTTTTCCGGTACTAAAATCAAATGGATCCTAGATCAAGATCCAGCATTAAGAAAAAAAGCTGAAAACGGGGAACTTGCTTTTGGAACTGTAGATAGCTGGTTGATATGGAACCTTACAGAAGGAACTGTTCATGTTACCGATGCAACGAATGCAAGTAGAACCTTACTTTACAATATCCACAGCTTGAAATGGGATCAGGAACTCCTTGCCGCTCTTGACATTCCTGAAGCTATTCTTCCCAAAGTAGTATCTTGTTCGGAGATAGTAGGCAATACAGCAAAAGGACTTTTAGAACATGCCATTCCCATTAGTGGAATAGCTGGTGATCAACAAGCTGCTTTATTTGGACAAATGTGTATTGCTCCTGGAGATGTAAAAAATACTTATGGGACGGGATGTTTCTGTATTATGAACACAGGAGAAAAGCCCGTACAATCTCAAAACAAAATGTTAACGACCATCGGTTACCAAATAAACGGGAAAGTTAATTACGCCCTTGAGGGAAGTGTTTTCATTGCAGGTGCAGCTGTTCAATGGCTAAGAGATCAGCTAGGTATCATCTCTTCTGCTCCAGAGATAGAAGCCTTAGCGAAAACGGTAGAAAATAATGGAGGCGTTACTTTCATTCCTGCTTTAGCAGGATTGGGTGCACCACATTGGAATCCACACGCTACGGGTTCAATTATAGGAATTACCAGGGGAACACAAAAAGGACATATCGCTCGCGCAACTCTTGAAGCGATTGCCATGCGAACAAAAGAAATTATAACCGCCATGCAAAAAGATGCTCAGGTTACTTTTAAATCTCTTAAAGTAGATGGCGGAGGGAGTACTAATGATCTCTTGATGCAAATACAATCCAATTTATTACAAGTGGAGGTAATTAGACCTGAAACTACAGAAACCACAGCCCTTGGAGCTGCGTTTTTTGCCGGATTGGCAAGTGGCTATTGGCCTTCTTTAGAGAGTTTATCAGACATTTGGAAAGTCAATAAAAAATTCAGTCCAGAAAAAAACAAAGAGAATCAAAAAATAATTGATCTTTGGAATCAACGGATTTCAAAAGTAAGTGATTTCCATACTAATGGATAGAAAACGTAGTCTAGCAGAAATAAAACAAACTAAAGAGTGGGACGTTGCCATTATCGGAGGTGGCGCTTCTGGGCTAGGTATCGCTGTAGATGCTGCCAACCGAGGTTTTAAAACCGTTTTATTAGAGAAAAATGATTTTGCTAAAGGTACTTCTTCGAGAAGTACCAAATTGGTTCATGGAGGTGTACGCTATCTTCAAAACGGAGATATTTCGCTTGTCATTGAAGCCTTGAGAGAACGAGGTGTCATGCGAAAAAATGCTCCTCATTTGGTTCAAGATTTAAGTTTTGTAATCCCTTCCTATGATTGGTGGAGTAGCCCATTTTACGGTTTAGGCCTAAAAGTTTACGATATGATGGCTGGTAAACTGGGTTTAGGTCCCTCTACCCTTCTTGACAAGGAAGAAACGCTCTCTCTTATTCCCAATGTAAATCAAGAAGGACTTAGAGGAGGGGTGATTTATCACGATGGACAGTTTGATGATGCGAGAATGGCCATCAGCCTTGCGCTTACAGCAGATCAAGAAGGAGCAACTCTCTTAAATTATGCTGAAGTATTAGACTTCCTAAAAGAAGATAATTTAATCAATGGGGTAACCCTATTGGACAGTATTAATGGAGAAAAACATAAATTAAAAGCTAAGGTTGTTGTGAATGCAACTGGTGTATTTTCAGATCAAATAATCGCTCTGGATCAGCCCGAAGCAAAACCCATGATCCGCCCCTCTCAGGGGGTACATATCGTTCTTGAAAAAGAGTTCTTAAAAGGTCCTCACGCAATTATGGTCCCTCACACTACTGATGGTCGTGTTCTTTTTGCTGTCCCTTGGAATGGTTATGTAGTTGTGGGAACCACGGATACTCCTATGGACCTCACCCTAGAAGAACCTGTTGCTTTAGAAGATGAAATTAAATTTATTCTTGACAATGCAGGAGCTTATATGGCAAAAAAGCCTAAAAGAAAAGATGTAAAAAGTGTTTTTGCAGGACTTAGACCCCTTGCTGCTTCTAATAAAAAAGAGAGCACAAAAGAAGTCTCACGTCATCATAAAATTACCGTTAGTACCAGTGGACTGATAAGTGTCTTAGGGGGTAAATGGACAACTTATAGAAAAATCGCTGAAGATGCAGTAAACACCATTCAAATGGTTGGTGGTCTTTCAGAGCGTAAATGCAATACAGAATCGCTGCCCATTTTTGGTTTTGACCCTAAAACGGACTGGAGTAAACCATTACATTGCTACGGAACCGAGGCTCCAAAACTTGAGTCCTTAACTAATGAAAAAGGGAATGTATCCCTTTCTGATAAGCTACACATCACAAAAAATCAAATTCTTTGGGCTGTTAAAGAAGAAATGGCAATGCATTTGGAAGATGTATTGTCTAGAAGAACCCGATGCTTATTCTTAGATGCTACTGAAACTGAAAAAATTGCACCTCAGGTGGCACAAATTATGGCTGATGCGTTGGGAAAAAATACTGACTGGATAAAAGCAGAACTCAAATTACTTAAAACAATGATTAAAAACTATCAAATATGATTTTGAATCCCTATTTAGCAGAATTTATTGGTACCGCAATCTTACTTCTTTTTGGAGCTGGAGTTGTTGCCAATGTAAATTTAAAGAAAACCATAGCAGAAGGGCAAACACCTTGGGTATTGATAACCGCAGCTTGGGGCTTTGCCGTTTTTGTAAGTGTATACATTACTTCTCAATCTAGTGGCGCACATCTCAATCCAGCGGTCACCCTTGGACTAGTCATTGCAGGGAAATTCTCCTGGTCTCTTGTGCCGGGTTATTTTGCAGCTCAAGTTTTGGGAGCCATGCTTGGAAGCTGGTTGGCTTATCTCACCTACCTTCCCCACTACAAACTTACGGATGATGAAGCTGCCGTGAGAAGTACTTTTTGTACAGCTCCTGCCATTCGCGATTTAAAGAATAATTTTTTTAGTGAAGCTATAGGAACTTTTATGCTTGTTTTTGGCGCCTTGTTTATTGTAGGGCCAAACATTGAAATCAGCGGTTCAGAAATTCAAAATTTTGGTTTAGGTTCTTTAGATGCCTTACCCGTGGGGATTTTAGTTTGGCTTATAGGACTGGCCTTGGGAGGAACAACAGGTTATGCTATTAATCCGGCTCGTGATTTCGGTCCGCGTTTAGTATATCAATTACTCCCTAGAAAAAATAAAAATGCCGATTGGTCTTACAGTTGGGTACCCATACTTGGTCCCTTGTGTGGGGGCAGTATCGCTGGATTGATTTATGGGCTTCTAAGCAGTATTTAAGAACTTTTTACTTCGCTACATTTACAGCTCGAGTTTCGCGGATTACAGTAACTTTCACTTGACCAGGATAGGTCATGTCAGTTTGTATCTTTTGAGAAATTTGAAATGATAATTTTGAAGCTTGCTCATCAGTAACCTTTTCACTTTCCACAAAAACACGAAGCTCTCTTCCAGCTTGTAAGGCATACGCTTTATTTACCCCTTGTAAATCGAGAGCTACTTGTTCCAAATCTTTCAATCTTTGAACATAGCTGTCCAATACCTGCCTCCTAGCTCCC
The DNA here is from genome assembly GCA_023262245.1 of Flavobacteriaceae bacterium. Lineage (GTDB taxonomy): Bacteria > Bacteroidota > Bacteroidia > Flavobacteriales > Flavobacteriaceae > MS024-2A. Next base: position 5,616 of record JALRDC010000105.1, on the reverse strand, counting down.
GGACGCGCGCCAGATATGGCATCACAAACTTGAACGATGGGAGCTAACAAAGAGGTCATTTCGATTTCATCATGGTGGGCTCCGATCGCATTGCAAACATCTTCCTTTTCTCCATACTTTGCTGCCCATTCCATCCCTAAAATGGCGTGGGGAGTTGCTGCTTCATCTTCAGGAACTTTTCCAATGTCGTGAAGTAAACCCGCCCGTTTAGCAAGTTTGGCATTTAATCCTAGTTCCGCAGCCATCACACCACAAAGTTTGGAGACTTCCCTGGAGTGTTGTAATAAGTTCTGTCCATAAGAGGAACGATATTTCATCCGCCCTACGATTCGAACCAGCTCCGGATGCAATCCATGAATTCCCAAATCGATAACTGTGCGTTTTCCTACTTCTATAATTTCATTTTCAATTTGTCTTCGGGTTTTGTTTACAACTTCTTCTATACGTGCTGGGTGGATTCGACCATCGTTTACTAGGTGATGAAGGGAGAGTCGAGCAATTTCTCTTCGCACCGGATCGAAACAAGATAGAATGATTGCTTCCGGAGTGTCATCGACTATGATTTCTACGCCTGTTTCTGCTTCTATCGCTCTGATGTTACGACCTTCACGCCCAATGATGCGCCCTTTAATATCGTCAGATTCTAGATTAAAAATAGAAACACAATTGTCTATAGCCTCTTCGGTTCCTATTCTTTGAATGGTATTAATTACAATTTTTTTAGCCTCTTGTTGTGCGGTTAGCTTTGCTTCTTCCATACTGTTTTGAACAAAAGTCATAGCATCAGCCTTTGCTTTTTCTTTTAAACTTTCCATCATTTCTCTCTTGGCTTCTTCCGCGGAGAGATTGGACAGTACTTCTAACTTAGAGATTTGAATCTTCAGTTTTTCGTCTAGCTCTTTCTCTTTAGAGCTAATTATTGAATGCTTTTTTGATAAAAAGGAATGTTCTTCTTCTAGCTTTCTTTGGAGGTCATTATTTTTCTTAAGTTCTTTTTGAGCGATTGATTGCGTCTCACGAATCTTAGTTTCTATTTCATTAATCTTTTTTTCACGTTGATTTACTTCACTTTCGTATTTTAATTTGAGTTCAATAAAGTGTTCTTTTGCTTGTAAGAGCTTCTCCTTTTTGGTTGACTCGGCATCTAGTTGTGCCTTTTTTATAATTTCTTCAGCGTTTTTTTCAGTAATTTCAAGTAACTTTTTTAGCTTGCCTTTTTGGAGAAATCTTCCTAGAAAAAAACCGATTAGGAGTATAAATACTGCTGCTAAGGGGTATGTATAGGATTCCATTTACTATAAAAATTAAAAAAACCTGTATTAGCGTGCTTTTTGTATAAACTCCTAAAAATCAAGTTTGAGGCTACACAATTGATCAAGGATCTGCTACAAGACAGCTTGCTTTTACAACTGAAACTCACCCCTCTGAATTAAAAGCTCGTTGAGTTTATCAAAAAAATACTAATACAGGCAGTGTTGTATTGATGTTTTCAGAACGTTAGTAGGCAGCCATATGAACGTCAATCATATCAATGAGTTCATGTATTTTCTCCTCAGAGACAGAACTGTGTTGACTTGATTGATTTTTTAATTGTTCTAATTGGGCTGCATATTGAAGGGAACACATAGCGAGTACATCTTGCTTATCTCTTACAGCGTAGTTTTTTTCAAGTTGCCCAATTGTAGCTTCAATCTTTTTTGCCGAGGCACGAAGTGAGGCTTCTTGATTTGGTGCAACAGATAAGGGGTAGACTCTATTTGCAATAGTTAATTTTATCTTTAAAAGATCACTCATATAATTAATTCATTTCTGAAAGTTGCTGAATACAATAATCAACTTCTTTGATTAAACTATTTATTTTAGCTTTCGTTTGTGTTTTACCTTCTTTACTGCCGAGTAAGTTATTAGCAATTTTTAATGTCTTATTTTCCTCTTCTAGCTTTACTATTTTTGCTTCTAAAGCTTTGTTTCTCCCTTGTAAGCTTGCTGTTGACTCTTCAAATTTGGTTAAGCTGAGGTGATTTTCCTTTAACTTATTAAGTAAGCCAATAATTTTCTCCTCAAGAAGGGCGTTTGCTTCAGGCTTTTGGTTCATATAAAACTTGCTATTCTAACATTACTCTTAAACAAAGTTATTGAATCTTTTTTCAATTTGAGGACTCCTTATCATAGTTTTAAAAATTTTAACAACACTTAAAATATTTGCACAGAAGCATAGGGATTCTTTATCTTGCACACAACAAATCAGACTTTACCCAACTTGAAACGCTTTTACGCCATCCTGTTTTTTTTAATTAATTTAAGTTTATTTGGTCAATACAAATTTTCTTGGGTTCCCCCTTTAGACATACCCATTCAGCTTTCCGGTACTTTTGGAGAATTGCGAAACAATCATTTTCATGCGGGATTAGATATTAGAACTCAAGGAAGGCAGGGATTAAAAGTTCGAAGTGTACAAGACGGGAGAATTAGTAGAATACGGGTAAGTGTAAGTGGCTATGGAAAAGCTATTTATATTGATCATCCAGATGGAACCACCTCGGTATATGCTCATTTGAAAAAATTTGCACCTAAAATTGAAGCCTATGTAAAAGAAAGGCAATACCAAAAAGAGACCTATCAAATTCAACTCTTTCCTAAGATAGATGAATTATCAATTAAGGCAGGTGAGATTATTGGTTTCTCGGGAAATACAGGGGGCTCTTATGGTCCTCATTTACATTTTGAGATGCGAGATACCAAAGGGCAATTTCCTATAAATGCCATGCAATACCCCTTGGATATAGAAGACACCCTTCGCCCCCAAGTACAAAACTTCTATCTGTACAATGGAACAGATCCCTATAGCAATAAAAAAGAATTTCCGCTTACAAAGAAAAACGACAGTACCTATACAACAGCAGGCATCATTCCTTCAGGCAAAGTAAATGTAGGCTTGCGCTTATTTGATCGTCAAAATCGTTCTTATAATAAAAATGGTATTTACAGTGCCCAAGTGCGACTCAATGGGGTAGAATATTTTAAATATACTATGGATCGTATTTCATTTAACGATTCCAAATACATCAATTTAATGATCGACTATAAAATGCTTTCCAAAAATAAAAGAAGAATTCAACGCTTTGTTTCCCATCCCGAACAGAAATTCTCCTTTTTAAATGAAACCTCACCTCAAGGAGAAATGCTCATTGAACAAGGCAAATCTTATCAAATTTTGATTGAGTTAAATGACTATAAGCAAAATACAACCTATGTAGAAGCTTACATTACGGGGGCCAATGAAGTTTTCCCAACTAAAGAGAATTTGGAAAATTCCCTATATCCCACCAAGGATTATCTTTTTGATTTTGATGATAAATCCGTTTACTTTCCCAAAGAAAGTTTTTTTGATCAGGTAGAGATGCTTGTCGAAGAACGTGGAGACACTTTGCATGTTTTACAAAACTGGGCACCACTTAACAAGCCCTTTGAAATCAGATACAAAGTCCCAGCAGGCGACAGTTTAAAGACCGCTCAAACTTTTTTGGCCGTGCTCAATAAAAATGGAGAACCAAGTTTTTTTACAGCTTCAAAAAAAGATGGTTTTTGGAAAGCAAAATCCAAAGATTTGGGAGACTACGTAATGAGTCGAGACAGCATGGCCCCAGAGATAAAAGCTGTTAACTTTAAAAACAAACAGTGGCTTAGTAATTACAGCTATTTGAGATTGAAAATTTCTGATGACTATTCAGGTATTAAAACATATCGCGGTAAGATCAATGGGAAGTGGATTCTCCTAGAACACGAACCCAAAAACAACAGTCTTATATATGATTTTAGTGATTTAGAATTTAAAGAGTCCTTACATCAATTGACTATAGAGGCTGAAGATCAAGTTGGAAATAAAACAGTCTTTGAAAGAGATTTTTATCGAAAACCCAAATGAAAAAATTTCAATCTTTAAATTCTTTTAAAGATTGCATGACATAGTCAACCTCATCCTTGGTATTAAAAATAGAAAAAGAGAAGCGTAAAGAAGCCCAGTCTTTAATTTCTTTAGACTGTATACAGTTCAGCACATGAGACCCTGAACTGCTTCCAGACTGACAAGCACTTCCTTTTGAACAGGCAACTCCTTTAAGGTCTAAATGAAAATCAAGCAGGCCTGCTTTATCCTTAGCAATGGGTAAAGCCACATTGATCAAGGTATAAGTGCTTGCTTTTTCATCTGCTGAATAGCCGTTAAAGTGAGCTTGAGGAAATAGTTTCAGTAATTCTTTGATAAAGTAGTTTTTTAGTTTTAACACTTGTTCGCGTTCTTCATCTAAATTATCATAAGCGAGTTCTAGTGCTTTATGCATGCCAACAATGTTGTGAACAGATTCCGTTCCTGCTCTCAATCCGCGTTCTTGAGCACCTCCATGAATAAAAGGCTCTAATCCAGAGTTTTTCCTCACAAATGAAAATCCAATTCCTTTGGGTCCGTGAAATTTGTGAGCTGCAGCAGAAAGAAAATCGATCGGCATTTTTTCTAGATCAAAAGGAAAATGTCCAATACCTTGAACGGCATCAGTATGAAAAAAAGCTTTGTGCTGATGACATAAAGCTCCAACCTTAATCAAATCTAAAACATTTCCGATTTCATTATTGACGTGCATCAAAGTCACTAACTTTTTTGAACTGTCTGCTTCTAAAAGGGTTTTAAGATGATGTAGATCTACAGTTCCTTTATCATCTATATCTACATAAACTACTTTTACGCTGTAAAGCTTCTTTAAAGCCTCTAAGGCATGAAGTACAGCATGATGTTCCAAAGGAGAAGAAATCAGTGTTGTTACCCCTAAATCCTTTACTGCGCAGTTTAAAATCATATTGTCTGACTCGGTCCCTCCAGAGGTAAAAATAATTTCTTGTGGCGCCGCATTTAGGAGTCTTGCAATACCTTTACGCGCTGTTTCTAAATGTGTTTTAGCACTTCGCCCAAAAGCATGAGTAGAAGAAGGGTTTCCATAACATGCTGACATGACATTTGCAATGGAATGAATAACTTCTTTCCGCATAGGAGTGGTTGCCGCATTGTCAAAATATACCTTCATTTCCCGATTTAATTTTTAGGTTCAAAAATTGCTAAAGTGGTTGTGATAATTTCTAAACAAGCTTCCAACGCTTCTTCACTCATAACCAAAGGAGGTGCAAAACGAATGATATTACCATGCGTAGGCTTTGCCAAAAGCCCATTTTCCTTTAGCTTAAGGCAAATATTCCAAGCGGTTTTACTGTTTTCTGAATCGTTGATCACAATGGCATTGAGCAATCCTTTTCCACGGACTTTTAAAACGATAGAACTCTGGTCGATGTATTCTTGTAGTACTGCTCTAAATCGTTTACCCAGCTTTCGTGCATTCTGGGTTAATTTCTCGTCGCGGATCACCTCCAGGGCTTCCATGGCAACAGAACAAGCCATTGGATTTCCCCCAAATGTACTCCCGTGCTGACCCGGTTGAATGACCTCCATAATGTGGGCATCACATAATACTGCAGAAACGGGATAGGTACCTCCGCTTATCGCTTTTCCTAAAATCAAAAGATCGGGTCGCGTATAACTTGCTTGTTGCTCACAGTGTCCTGCACAATCAC
>JALRDC010000078.1 GCA_023262245.1 Flavobacteriaceae bacterium | reverse complement strand
CCATTGTTTACGAAAATACAATTCAACTGGGTCCCTATGGCTTTGTGTAATAATAGGGCTGCGACAGAAGAATCTACACCTCCAGAAAGTCCAAGAATAACCTGATCCTCTCCCACTTTTTCTTTTAGCTGTTTTAAGGTCATGTCCACAAAAGAATCTGGTGTCCACTCTTGTTTCACTCCTGCTATATGGACTAAAAAGTTTTCTAAAATTTGTTTCCCGTCCGAAGAATGGTATACTTCTGGGTGAAATTGTATGGCGTAGGTCTGCTCATCTGTAATTTTATAAGCCGCATTTACGACATCTTCTGTACTCCCAAGGCACTCAGCACCCGTGGGTAAATTCAAGATTGTATCTGCATGGCTCATCCACACTTGACTGTTTGCTGAAACTCCTTTAAAGAAAGGGTCGTTTTCTTTAAAAGAAGACAGGTTGGCTCTTCCGTACTCTCGAGTATTGGAAGGGCTTACTTCTCCACCAAAGAAATGTGCTAAATATTGAGCCCCATAACAAATCCCTAACAAGGGAACTTTCCCTTTTACAAGATCCAAATTTGGATGGGGTGCATCCACTGCTCGAACCGAAAAAGGGGATCCAGAAAGGATGACCGCTTTGAATGTAGAAATATCACTTGGGGGATTATTGTATGGATGGATTTCACAGTAAATAAAAAGCTCGCGAACACGGCGGGCGATTAATTGGGTGTACTGAGATCCAAAATCTAGAATAAGTACCTTTTCTTGCATGAGCAAAAATACAATTTAATCCAAGGCTGAAAAAAACTATAATAAATTTAATCCACAGAAATTGTTAATATTCAATAAGTGTAAAATGAGGGTTCAAGGGATCAAGGGATTTTAATAAGTTGGGGATAAATGCCTCACCCATTTCTAAATAAAAACTCACGAAATTCAAACACCGCTCTTGAAGCTGATCATTAGGAAATAACTGCTCATGAAGAAGTACCAAACGCCTAACATGATCTGAAAGTACACGCTTCTGCGCTTTTAATAAGCGTTTTTCTAAATAATCAATTCCTTTCATTTGTTTCTTTTCCTGAGCATTTACTGCTCCCTTAAAGGATTGATCTGTTTGGTCTACTAAAGTCTGAAGGTGTTTAAATTGTTCTTTTAGTTGTTCCTTTAAGTTTTTCAGATCCAAATCAATATTACTGATTTGTCTAATTTTCTTATTAATTAAATCGTTTCGCTTTAAAAACAGATCTGAACTCTCTAAGTTCAGCTTGATAATTTTTCTAGCATTTTTTTCACTGTAAATCAGTGCTGAATTTCGAACCAATAAAATGGGAAAAGGAATTTTTAACCGATCAAAATTTGTTTTAAGCTGAAACCAATAGGCTATTTCTCCCCCACCTCCTACATAACAAAGGTTAGGTAATAAAAGCTCTTGATATATAGGTCTGAGGATTACATTTGGAGAAAATTTTTCAGGATCTTCCTCCAAAATTTCATATAATTCTTTTTTGCTAAATCGCTTTTCAGTCCCATTGAGTTTAAAATCTTCCCCATCTTGCTCAATTCTATATCTTCCTTCAGTGCCTAAAAAGAAAAGATTGATTTCTCTCGGATTAACTTGGGGAGTATAACTGCTGTCATAATCCCTTTTAAGAATCTCGATTTGCTCTTGGACACTTCTAAATGATTGTTGTGTTCTCAACTCTTCTTTTACAACAGGGCTAAAAAGTGTTTTCAATTGCTTGTTTTGGGGTTCAATTACTACTAGACCCTCCGAAGAAAAGAGCGAATTCACCAACTTGAAAGTTGCTTCCGATAAATCAGTAGCATTGCGATATGACTTTTGAATCAGGTTTTTTACACTTAAAGCCTCTGCTTGGTTACCTAAATGGGTTTCGAAAATATCAAGAACCGTCTGTAAATCATCTAAAGGAAGAGTGCCAACAGTACCCGCAGGCTCCCGATTCCATCGGATGCTCTTATCTTGAAATCTAAAACTACTGATCTCTTCAAAATCGTGATCCTCACTAGCCATCCAATAAACAGGTACAAAATTGCACTTGGGAAAGGCTTCCTTTAACTGTTTGCAAAGGTTGATCGTACTTACGATTTTGTAAATGAAATATAAGGGACCCGTCATCAAACAAAGTTGATGTCCTGTAGTAACAGTAAAAGTATTGTCCTGAGCTAAAAGTTCAAGGTTTTTTTCTACAGAAATATCGGTCTCTATGTTTTTGTATTGTTTCTGTAAAACTTCAACTAAAATTGAACGGTTTTTTTTTGGGTAAAGCCGTTTTTTAAGTTCCATTTGTTCCTTAAGGTTTTTTAAACTCGGGTAGTAGCCATAAGAAGTTTGCAATCTACCATCCTCATTTAAATAATCGCAAATCAGTTGTGAAAACCGACCTGTATCTTGAAAAGGAATATGTTTTATGCGCATGAAACAGTTTCTGTAAAGATATTTGTTTTTTCGGGATTAGAAATTTATAGTTTCAACAGAAAGTGTACATTTAAAGCTAAAATTTACATATGTCTCGATTTTTGTGTTCTCTCTTTTTAATTAGTTTTAGCAATTTCAGTTTTGGACAATTACAATCCCCAAAAGAATTTCTAGGATATGATCTCGGTGATCTTTTTAGCAGACACCACCAAGTAGTGGATTACTTCAAGCATTTAGAACAAAACTCTCCTCAAATACAATTAACCCCTTATGGGAAGACTAATGAGGGAAGGATACTTCAATTGGCCTTTATATCTAGTGAAAAAAACTTAGAACAACTTGAAGCTATCCGGACAAGACATTTGCACAACAGTGGAAGTATTCCTGGACCAAAGAACAATGACAAAGCCATTGTTTGGTTAAGCTATAATGTTCATGGTAATGAGTCTTCCAGTTCGGAGGCTGCTATGAAAACTGCTCATGCCCTACTTACCAAATATCAAGATTGGCTTGAAGATACTGTAATCATTATAGATCCTTGTATCAATCCTGACGGCAGAGATCGCTATGTCAATTTTTACAAACAACATCGAAGTGTTCCCTATGATGACAATCGAGATACAAGAGAACACAACGAATCCTGGCATAACGGAAGGACTAATCATTATATTTTTGATTTAAATAGAGATTGGGCTTGGCTTACGCAAGTAGAATCTCAACAGCGCTTAAAGCAGTACAACCAATGGTTGCCTCATATACATGTAGATTTTCATGAGCAAGGGATAAATAGTCCTTATTATTTTGCTCCAGCGGCAGAACCTCTTCACGAAGTCATCACCGATTTTCAAAAAGACTTCCAGGATGCCTTAGGAAAAAATCACGCACGTTATTTTGATAAAGAAGGTTGGTTTTATTTTACTAAACAACAGTTTGATATTTTATATCCAAGCTATGGTGATAGCTACCCTATGTATCTAGGAGCTATTGGGATGACGTATGAGCAAGCAGGAGGGGGTATCGCTGGACTAGGAGTTCAAAATGATGAAAATATTGAACTCACACTAAAAGATCGTATTGAACATCATTATACTACTGGAATTTCTACTGTGGAAATGGCAGTAAAAAACCGTACTAAACTCAATAAAAATTATCAGGAATACTTCAGCGATAAAAATTTAAAATTTAAAAATTTCATCCTTGAGGGGAATCAGGATCAAATGAATGCCCTAGCTCAATTTTTTAAAAAACATAATATTGAAAGTGCTCGTTTAGCCAAAAACATCTCCATTCGTGGTTTTGACTATCAAAGTCAAAAAAATGGAAACACTTCATTTACTAAAAATGCTCTAGTTATTCCTACAGATCAAACTAAAGGAAAAATGGCACACATACTTTTAGAGCCAAAGACGAAACTCAATGATTCGCTTACCTATGATATTACCGCCTGGTCACTACCTTATGCTTATGGTTTAAAAGCAAATGCCACTCAAGAAAATGTTGCTGTGATTCCTTACAATGAGAATCAAATTTCAGCTATTGTGCTTGATAAAAATCAGTATGGCTATGCAATAAACTATCGAAGTTTTGAAGACAGCAAGTTTCTTGCTGCCCTCCTAAAAGAGGGGCTTGGGGTTCGTTACAATTCAGTTCCCATTTCAAATAGTGGAAAGTCTTGGAAAGAGGGTTCTCTCTTTGTATTAAAAGGCGACAATACTAAAAAAATAAATTACATTGAGACCCTTCAGCAGCTTGCAAACCAATTCAAGCGAAAGCTATATCCCATTAAAACTGGGTATTCAGAAATAGGACCCGACTTGGGAGCAGATGAATTACATCTCATAAAAGCACCTAAAGTTGCTGTTCTTCGAACAGACGCCGCTTCCTCCTATCGTTATGGAGAGATTTGGCATTTTTTTGAACAACAATTAGAATATCCTTTATTTCAAGTAGAATTAGAACGACTGGAACGCATGCTTCCTAATATAGATCTCCTGATCCTGCCTGGAGGTTCCTATGACAATTGGTCTAATAATCCCTTGGAAAATGCAATAGAAGAATGGATCTCCAACGGAGGAAGAGTTGTTGCGATTTCTGAAGCACTAGATCTCTTTGCGGATACAGAAAACTTTAGCCTTAAAAAGAAAGAAGCTCCAGAAAATGATACTACTTCGGTTCCCTACGCTGAATTAGAACGAAATAAAATCAGTGAAATTACCACAGGAAGTATTTACAAAGCTACGATGGATCGATCCCACCCTTTAAGTTTTGGAGTTGACCGGTATTATACCTTAAAACTCAATGCCGATGCCTATGAACTGCTTGAAGATAGCGGAAATGCTTTTACCTTAAATGAGAATGCAAAACCCTTTGCAGGATTTATAGGACATCTTGCGAAAGACAATCAAAAAAACTCCCTTCTTTTTGGACAGGAAGATTATGGAAATGGAAGTATAATTTATTTTGTTGATAATGTACTTTTTAGAGGTTTTTGGTATAACGGGAAACAGGTTTTTTCAAACGCTATCTTCTTCTAAAAGTTTCAAGTGGCATGTTTTTTGGTTAGACAAAGCATGGATTTTAATATCAAAATCATGTTTAAAAGAATCGTTTTAATCCTTCTGCTCTCTCTGTCATTTGGATGTACCATAAATACCGTAATTGATCCCTATTTGGAGGACCCCACAGATAAAGATTTAGTCAAAGTAGGCTATTTTATCCCCCGCTATGCCGATCCAGGATCAGAGGTTTTAGAGATTAATTTAAAAAATCCCATTCCGCTAGAACAAACGGGAAAAATCATTTATTACAAGGATTATATTTTCATTAATAGGCCTTTAGAAGGAATTCATATTCTTAATAATACAGACCCTAAAAACCCTGTTAATCAAGGATTTATTGAACTAAAAGGCTCTATTGATATGGCCATCATAGACGACTACCTTTATGCAGATCAGTTTTCTGCAATGGTCGTTTTGGACATTACAAATATGAATGATATTAACTTTATGAAGGATTTTACGGTAAATCAAGTATTTAATTACGATTACTATTGGGCTTTTGATCCAGAGGAAGAAACGGACGCTTACGAATATTATCGCTTTGATCCCATAGATGACGAAAAAGGAATTGTAATAGGGTGGGATCTGGAAATTCGATGGGAAAAAAAATATATCTACTACACTTTTAATGAAAATACCACTGACGATGTCATCGCTTTAGAAGATCAAGTTCCACAAAGTCAAGCAGGTTCCTTAGCTCGTTTTCTACCGATAGACAATTTATTGTATGCGTTGAATGAATGGGAACTGATTTTATTTGAAATTGATGAAAGTAAAAGACCACTTCGCTTTGGAAAAACTCCCACTAACAGCAGTGCTGAAACTCTTTTTCGTCTTAACAAACTTCTTTTTGTAGGTACCACAACCGGCATGTTAGTATATGGAATTGATGATCCCAGAAATCCAGAGTTTTTTAGTAGTATTGATCATTTTAGAAGTTGCGATCCTGTAGTTGCCGATCAAAATTTCGCTTATGTCACCTTACGTGGAGGGACCAATTGTTTTACTGATCGTAACGAGCTACAAATCATCAGTCTTGAGGATCCAAAAAATCTCGAGGTTGTTTCAAGACAAATTTTATTTAATCCGCATGGATTGGCCGTACATGAAAACCACTTGATTGTTTGTGATGGAACGGCTGGAATTAAAGTGATTGACATTGAAGACAGGACTACTCCTTCGGTTGTCAACACACATCCTGTGGATTTTGCCTATGATGTGATTGTAGACTACCCTCTTGCAGTAGTAGTTGGCAATGGGAAAGTATATCAATACGACATTAGTCAATTACCTGAAATGACGCTAATAAGCGAATAAATTTAGACCGGTTTCCCAATCAAATCAAAATCAGTGGCAGCTGTTATCTCAACATCCACAAAATCTCCCTGTTTGACATAGTATTTTGTGGCATCAATCAATACTTCATTGTCAACATCTGGAGAATCCATAAACGTACGCCCGATAAAATGATTTCCTTCTTTACGATCAATCAAACAACGAAACTTTTTCCCAACACAAGTTTGATTGTGTTCCCAAGAAATTTGAGATTGTATTTCCATTATTTCATTTGAGCGCTTTTGTTTAATGGTTTCGGGCACATCGTCTTCCAACTGATGCGCATGGGTGTTTTCTTCATGACTGTAAGTAAAACAACCCAAACGTTCAAATCGCATTTCCTTTACCCAATTTTTTAAAGTTTCAAAATCTTCTTCAGTCTCACCCGGATAGCCTACTATTAAAGAGGTTCTTAAAATAATTCCTGGCACCTCAGTTCTGAATTGCTTCAAAAGTGTTGTAGTTTTTTCTTTAGTAGTTCCTCTACGCATAGATTTTAAAATGGGGTCTGAAATATGTTGAAGAGGAATATCTAAATAATTACAAATCTTGGGTTCTTCCCTCATTACTTGAAGTACATCTTCTGGAAAACCTGTTGGAAAAGCATAGTGCAAACGAATCCATTCTATTCCAGAAACACTCGATAAGGCTTTTAGTAAAGTAGCTAACCTTCTCTCTTTATATAGATCTAAACCATAATAGGTTAAATCTTGAGCGATTAACATCAATTCTTTCACCCCGTCTTTGGCTAGTTGCTTCGCTTGAGCTACAAGTTCTTCTACGGGGGTAGAGCGGTGTTTTCCTCGCATTAATGGTATGGCACAAAAAGAACACGGACGATCACATCCCTCTGCGATCTTGAGATATGCAAAATGTTTTGGGGTAGTCAAGATCCGTTCTCCTACTAACTCGTGTTTATAATCAGCACCCAAGACCTTTAACAACTGAGGCAAATCTGAAGTTCCAAAATAGGCGTCTACCTGAGGTATTTCTTTTTCTAAATCGGGTTTATAACGCTCACTTAAACATCCGGTAACATATACCTCATCTACTTTACCAGCCTCCTTATTTTGAATTTGTTCCAAAATAGTGTTCACTGATTCTTCTTTGGCATTATCAATAAATCCACAGGTATTGATGACTACTATATTTCCTTCTTTTTCATGAACCACCTCTTTATCGCTGGCTTTTAATTGACCCATTAAAACTTCCGAATCGTAAATGTTCTTTGAACAGCCTAAGGTGATTACGTTTATAGTGTTTCTCTTGGTTGACTTTGTACGCATAGACTTATTTATACAATTCAGGTGTTTTTCTTGCTTGCATTAGGCGTTCAAAAGCTGCGCCAAGCTCTAGCAAGTGTTGTTCTGTTCTAGAAGGAGTGATTATGGTAAGGTTTTGTGGTTGACCTGAAGTGGTAAATCCCATGGGAACTCCCATAGCTGGATAATGAGCTGCTGCTGCATAACTAGCTGTTCTGTTGTCAATAGAAATAACAGCATCTAAATCATATGCTTTCATGGGTTCTTCAAAATACCGTTTGGCATTTTTCATCAGAATCTTTTTTGTTTTACTAAAATCCTCTTGAGATAAGGTTTCTTTTGTAATTCTTAAGAAAATTCCTTGACCATATGGAGCATGGAGAAGACTGTCTTTTATGTTAAAGGCAACAATGTCCTGCACGGAATCAAAAACTAAAGATTTTGAAGCGTGCTTCTCAATATATTTGGGAAGGTCAGCTCGCATATCTACATCTAATAATTTTCTAAACTGATCCATTGATACTTCTGGAGGGTTATAAGATACTACTTCAGCCCCTGCTTCTTTGAGTTTAAAAACGGCTTGTTGCATTAAACTGTCTTCTTCAAAAGGTCGTATCAACCCTAATCGTTTTCCTTTTAAGCTAGTCGCTTCTAGATTTTGATAGCTAATGGGTGTAGTTGTAAAACTGTAGGAATCTGTAGGATCTTCGGCAACTAAAGCGTGCATCAAAATGGCCGTATCAAGAACACTTTTTGTCATAGGACCTGCAGTATCAAGACTGCTCGAAATGGGGACCACTCCTGATCTGCTAATCGCACCAATAGTAGGTTTTAAACCTACCACACTATTTTTTCCCGAGGGAGATAAAATTGATCCTGAAGTTTCTGAACCAATTGCAGCCACCGCATAATTTGCAGCTACAGCTACTCCACTCCCAGAACTAGATCCTCCTGTCTCAAACTGTCTTCTTCCATAGGGATTTAAAGTTTGCCCTCCTAGAGCACTGTAACCTAAAGGACAGCCTTGACAAAAATAATACGCCCATTCACTTAAATTGACTTTTCCTAAAATCAATGCCCCTTTCTCTCTTAACTTTTTTACCAAAAATGCATCCTCACTTGGAATGTTTTCTTTAAAAGCGGCAGCCCCAGCAGTAGTGGCCATGGGTGTGGCGTTAATGTTGTCTTTTAATAAAATAGGCATGCCGTATAAAGGATGGCTTAAATCCTCTTTGCGATTTTTATCTCTCATTCGTGCTTGAGAGAGAATTTCAGGATTGAGTGTAATCAAAGCATTGAGGTAGGTTTTTGGATTGTTTTCATATTTATACATTCTGTAGATATAAAACAAACACAGTTGTTCATAGGTTAGTGAACCATTTTGTACGTGTTGTTGAATCTTGAGAATATCCTGCTCTAAAATTAAAGGCTTCAAGCTATTGTGATCTTCTTCTGTAAAACCCAAAAGGTCTTTTTTAAAAGGAGCGAAAAAAGTATTCCGATCAGTATGTTGAGATTGAATCCTTTTATAACGCATTCTTTTAATGGGATGGTTTGCGTTGGCCTCTATTTCTGTAGTTTCGTCATAGGCTTCCCATCTCTTTAATTCAGCTTGCTGAAAAGAACAAGCTACAAAAAGAAATACGATCCCAATGGAGATGAACTTACTCATTTGTTATCCTTTTAAGATGTTTTGTAAAAAGCGAAGTGTTTCTTGGGTTACTTCATCATGATGCTTGGTACTAAGATAAGAGGTAATTACGTGGTCTCCAGCATTGGGAAACGCTTTCTTTAATTTAAGCTCTACTGGAGTCCCCAGTTGATCAAACATTTTCAACATGGCAGGAACCGAAACGACTTTGTCTTGTAGGCTATCATTTTTGTAGTAATAGCCCATAAAAACCGGTATTTCAATTTTTTTAAAAGTAGCACTTTTCATTGTTTCATCTAGGAATTTTTGCATGTGAGTAAGGCTCTCCAAACGAGTTTTTGCAGTCCAATACTTTTTCTTCTCCTCTGAAGCACCCACCATTTCGTGATAATTACCTCCCTTAACTATTCTTGCTATTTGAAGACCCCAGGGTTTAGAAAGTAATTTTGATAGCGGATCAAAAACAGCAATGTTAGGTCCGTAAAGGCAGAGAGCAACAATACTCGGATCTGTACTCAAACTTAAGGAAAGTGCACCCCCATGTGAGGTTCCCAAAAGAATGACTTGATTCCCCAATTGCTTAGCAACCTCCAGAGCCTCTCTAGCAGATTCCCAATAGGAATCGTTATCAAAGTTCAACATAGGTTCCGCTTCCTTTAATCCATGACCAAACAAACGGGGTATATACAAATTTGCCTTCAAAGCTTTAGCAACGTTTCGATGCACAGGATCACCCTCCATCCCTGAGGCGGTAAAGCCATGGAGATACAATACACTGTATTGCGTCTTTTGGGGAATGGAATCAAAAAAAATGATTTTGGAGGCATTTCCCGGTCGAACATTCCCTAACGCTTCTTCTTTGCTTATTACCCAATTGTTTAACTCAGTTAACTCACTAGGTACTCTAATTTGAGTAGCATTTAGTTCCGGTGTTTCCACTTTAGGGCCAACTAAATACAGAGCCCCTATGATTAAAAAAAATACAGCAACACCCCTTAAGACTTTCATATAAAACTTGATTATTAACTAAATAAGGTTTGAACATATTTTTGAGGGTCGAAATCCTGTAAATCGTCAATTCCTTCTCCCACACCAATGTATTTTACAGGAATCTGAAATTGATCCGAGATACCTAATAGGACCCCTCCTTGTGCTGTTCCG
>JALRDC010000056.1 GCA_023262245.1 Flavobacteriaceae bacterium | reverse complement strand
TTTTTTAACAATAAATTTAATTCACATATTTCCTCTTTTAATTCTTTAATACTTCCTATTAATAAAGGTATAATTTCTAAATAATTAATTTTTTCGGTAGTTCCTTGAGTATGTACAATATTAGGTATTACTTGTTTTACCTCTTGAGATATTAATCCAATTCTCTGTGTTTTATCATTTCCTTTAAATCTATAAGTTTTTGGATTTAATTTTAAGATAGTATTTAAAGAACCTTTTACATTTTTAATATCCTCTTTTAAATTTCTATCTGAGTCAGCAAGAAACGAATTTGCTTGAATAGTTCCTGATACTTTTAGATTTGTTAAACTTCCCTCTGATAGTTGAGAAATAATTTTATTTTGAACTCTTTCATCTGTATAATATAAATTTGTATTTTCAGGAACTTTACTCGTATCTATACTATCAAAAACAATAGATCCTCTATTTACCTTTATCATCTTGCTTTCGTCTGTATAGAAAGATTTATCTAAGTCGTAAACAACTTTGTACTGCTTTTCTGCTTTTGGTCTATTCTCTAAAATTACAAAAAACTCTCCATTCTCAAAGGTTGGATCTTTAAAAATTGGGTTTTTTGAAAATCTAACCGTCTCAATTTGAGTCGGAAAGCCGTGAACGACATACACATCTTGAACAGGAGAATAGGATTCTTTTGAATAGCGAAGATGGGATAAATCGTCTTTGAACAAAGAGCGAATTCTTTGACCAATAATCGAGTCGTTAGTCGCTTGTTTGTTGTTAACCCAAATAGCGAGTTTCCAATGATCACTATCGAGTGGATCTCCAAATTCAGGGGTTCCTACAGCTGAATTGGCCTTGGTAAGAAATTCTACTGCGTTTTCTGCAGCTGATGATGATGGAAAATCTTTAACCAATTGTTCCATTTCTCTTTTGTAAGCTACAAACCCCTCAGATCGACCCACAGAAAGTGCTTTTAAATTCGCCCATTTACCCGCTTCTTCGATATCAGTTGTTCGATCTAATACTTCATTAACAGCCTTAATAACGGAGTCGTATTTCTGATTTTTAAAGGACTGATAGACCTTTTGATACTGTTTGTCAAATTTAGATGCTGACAAGAGTAAGGCCTTAGATGGGTCTTTTAAGACCTGTGCGTATACCGATTCAGGATAGCTGTTGATGATTTTGTTTTTGACCTGATTGGCTTTTTGATCATCGTCGAGCAACTCATAGGTTTTGTAGATAGCGTATAAGGAAGGGATGCATATGGCTTCTGACTGGGTGTACAAACTCGATATCATCAAGTTTTTTAAAGCCAGATCGTAAAGTTCAAAACTTTCCTTATAGATCGTTCCCAATCTAAAATGAGCGTAGTTTTTCTCTCTTTTAAGACTGTCTAGGGTCTTCTCTTCTGTTGGTATTTGACTGAGATAAAATTCTGGATCAAATTTAGAAGAACGCTCCTTTTGTTCTTCTACAACTTGTTTGTTGGCTGTTGATTCCTCCTGATTAATTAATTTGACCTGTTTCGTTTTTTGTTCCGATCTCCAGTTATCGGCCAAGGCGCGATCTCCCCATTGTTGTCTAAAAGCCTTTTGTCCTCTTTCGATCATTGCAGGATTGTAAAAGTAGAAGCTTCCTCGAGTTGGTGAAGAAGGATTTGAAAAGGCCTCATTGGCTTTCTTTTCTTTAGCCTCTTTTTCTTCTTCTTGAAGCTGTTCTTTTTTATCTTCTTGAAGCTGTAGTGTTTGTATGTGTTTTTCGATCAATTCAAGTTGACGATCTTTTGGAGCATTTGCTAAATCTAAGACGGAATCAATTGTTGCTACTCTAGTTTCGTAAAGTGCTACATCGGCTAATTTTAGAGAACGCTTTAAAATCGCTCTGTATTTTTCAGAGGGGTTGACCAAATAAGGTAGTAAGCTGTCGTAATAGGTGTGAGCTGAAACGTACTCATTGTTGTCGAAATAATGATCCGCTAAAAGCTCATAGCTCATTGCAGTCAGCGTTGGGTCATTCTGATTAGCTCTAAGCGACTTGTTGATATAAGCCACTCCTAAGCTGTCCATTTCTTCTTCTAAATACACCACCCCCTGTTGATAGTGAATCACGTCTAAATACTCTTGATTTTGCCAGTTTTTGACCAATTCTGATAGTTCTAATAAGTGTTCCGTCTGATCCCCTTTATTTTGGTATGCAAAACGAAGTGTTCTGAGTTTTGAGTGAATCCAAAAAGCTCTCGGGGCTCTTCTGTTGAGTTCTACAATCTGCTGAAAGTGATTTTGAGCTTTGTCTAAATTTCCACTAGAAGTAAAGAGCTGTCCTAGTATAAAATGATAACGAGCTCGTTCAACATTTTTACGAGTCGCACCAACCGCAATGGTTAATTTGTCAATAGCTTGAGCAATGGAGTCAGTATTCATATAGGCCTGAGCCATGGTCGCATTGGCATCTGCTAGTTCTTGATCTTTAAGCTTTCGGTATTTCATCAATCGCTTGAGGTTTTCAATGGCAATAACCTCATTTCCCAAACGGATATTGGTGCGTTCTTTCCAAATACGAACCTTGTTGAGTCGATTCGTAGCTGGGTGTTTTTTAATAATATAACTGAAGGCTTCGTAGGCCGGCACAAATCGCTGATCAAAATATCGAGCCTTTCCTAAAAGCAAATAAGCCTCTATCATTTGAGCATTGACCTCCTGATCTTCAATCATCATTCCATGCTTTTTAATGGCTTTAACGGCCTTTTCTTCGGCAATTGCAAAAGGAGAATCTTCATCGGAATCAAATTTCAACACATACTTTTGATCAACATCTAATCGTTCAATTGGCAATAGTTTCCAAAAGTCTTCACGATAACCTGATTGAAGGGTGTTCCAGTTCTCATTAAAGGATTCGTTTCCATTAAAAACAACATTGTATTTGGTATTGAGTTTATGCCACTCTCTGTTGATCAACCGGTCTCTAGAAGTAGAGCACGAAGAGATTATTACAGCACTCAATACGAGTGAAAACCATACTATAAGAGATCTGTTAGTAATCATAAATTATTCCCTGTAGGGAAGATAACAGTGTTTTACAATGAATATTGTACAAACTTACAATTTTAAGTGCAGCTTTCTAGACTGAAAAATAGGTCTCTAATTCTCTTAGGGTTTCTTCTGAGGTTTTGAGGTCTTTAACAACATCTCCCTTGCTGAGCACAACGATGCGCTCACACACCTCGGTAATATGGGTAAGGTCGTGAGATGAAATCAACAGTGTTGTCTCCCCGTCAAGGTGAACTTCTTTGATGTAATTCTTGAGTCGAATCTGTGTTGTAGGATCTAAATTAGCAAAGGGTTCGTCTAGGATCACTAGTTCTGGAGCGCCCAAAAAAGCTGCTGCAATACCCACTTTTTTTTGATTCCCCTTAGAGAGGTCTCTGATGTATTTTTTTTGACCCAAGACTTCATTTCCAAAAAGCGCATTAAAAGGAGCCAATTCTTCCTCAACTCTCGTAGGTGAAATTCCTCTTAGATTTCCCAAGAAATTGAAGTATTCTTCAGGGGTTAAATACCCAATGATAAAACTCTCATCGATATAGGCTGTAGTATAGGATTTCCAAGCCTCGCTTTGATCAACTCTTGTTTCCTTGCTTAAAATATGACCCGAAGAAGGCTTAATAAGGTCTAATATCAAATTAAACAAGGTTGTTTTCCCCGCTCCATTATTGCCGACCAAACCAAAACACTCCCCTTTTGGGATGATTAGTTCTTTAATGTTTAGAACGGTATTCCCACCGTATTTTTTGGACAAATCAACTGCTTGTATCATCGATTAATTTTTAGTGTATGAGGCCAAGGTGTCGTATTTTTCTCTCTTGTAGAGCTTGACTAAGGCATCGAGTATTTTATTGTGAAACAAAAGGCCTAAAAGGCTTACTAATATTAAGAGGGTTATTCCAAACCAGTTCCCAACCGTATAATAACCTAATGCGTATACTCCTATTGGAAATAAAATCTTTGGTAAACTGAGCAGCATGGTTTTGGTGTTCATTGCCTGGGTGTCTCCAAAGGGCTTTTTACCCGATGTCAGATCCACTGGAACTTTGACAAAGGCTCCAGAAAAAATAACTAAGTATGCATTGAGACCGAGATTAAAGAATCCTCCAGCCAAAATATATCCAAAAGCTTCAAGGCTGATAAAGAGATATAAACTCGAGAGAATGGTACTGAAAATCACTGCAAAAACCACAAGAGCCCATTTGGACTTTAAATAATCTTTATACGACAAATTCTGTGTCATTAAAAGTGGATAATAGGCAGAATCCCAACTTGGAACATAGGAACCAAACATAAAAAGAAACCCCCCTGTTACAAAGATTCCTGCGAACATTTTCATTACAGGAGCTTCATAAGCCTCAATGGAATCGGTATAAAACAACAAGCCGTAAAACAAAAAGGCAATCCCTGCAATCACAGCTTGTTTGGGGCGTTTGTTGCGAACAATCATTCGCATATCATTGGTTAATAAATTTCCTAAAGAGCCTAGTCGCTTGAGAAAATCAAAATCGATGTTGCGAACCGATTCTTCTTTCTGAGCCAAACCGCTGTCTAAAAACATATGATTGGTAAAAAACTTCACCGCTCGATAACGCATAAAGAACAACAAAGCTACAGGAGCTATTAAATAAAGTGGCTGTTGATAAAGTGCGTCAAAAAATGGTGCTGTAAAAAGCGTAATATCAAAATACCCCATATAGTGACTCACCGCTAATACTATATAAATCAATGAAGCCACATATAGGATTCGATCACTTGAATTGACAAAAACATTGAGGTAATTAGAAGACAAAATCAGCAAAAAAACACCCAAAAACCACGACAAAACACCAAAAATGGAATAATCGTGAGCGATCAAAACCACTGAAAAGGGAATCAAAAAGAACAGGTGAATGATGTTAAAAAATGAGAAGCTCGATTTTAATAATGAAAATCTAATAATTTGATTCTTATTGAGAGGCGTTAATAGTAACTGCTTAATTCGAGTTATCGGCATCTTTTGCATGCTGTAACGCATAAAAAGATCAGCAGCTAAATAATAAATCATAAACTTATTGACCCAAACAAGAGGATCAGCAGCACCTGCATCCTCGGCGATAAAGAATACACCCACCCCTATTGCCAAAAAGATGGCGATAAAATAAAGAGCCACAAGGCCCATAAGAATTTTAATGGCGAGATTGGTTTCAAAAGTAGGAGAACGTTTAAAAGCGTTCCATTCTAAATAGAGAAATTGCCTAATGGTTTTCATAAATTTTCTTCTTAATTGCGTACTTTTGAATTAAAATCTACACTAATGTCCGAATTTTATTCTCTAAAAATAAGTCAAATCGATAAATTAACTGCAAATGCCGTTAATCTTAAGTTAGAACTACCACAAAATCTAAAAGATTCTTACGAATTTAAGCCGGGGCAATACCTCACTTTAAAAGCCGATATCAACGGAGAATCGGTTCGAAGAGCCTATTCGATTTCTGCTGCTCCTTCTGAGGATTATCTCAGTGTAGGAATTAAAAAAGTAAAAGGAGGAATCTTTTCAACTTTTGCTGTAGAAAAACTTAACGAAGGTGATCATCTCGATGTCATGACTCCGCTTGGAACCTTCTTTTGGACTCCAAATTCAAACATTCAAAATATTGCCCTTCTTGCTGCAGGGTCAGGGATTACTCCTATGATGAGTATTGCAAAATCTGTTTTGAACTCCAATGACACTTCAAAAGTCTTGTTGATTTTTGGAAATAAAACAGTAGAAGAAGTCATGTATCGAAATGAACTTCTAGCACTACAAGAACAGTATCCAGATCGTTTCTTACTCGAATGGGTCTACAGTAGAGCGAATGTCCCAAGAACTCAATTTGGAAGAATTGACAAGGGAATTATCAATCACTTTTTCAAGAATACTTACTCCCATTTATCCTTTGATGACTATTTTGTTTGTGGGCCTGAAGATATGATTAACACGAGTCTTTCAACTTTGGAAGCGCTAGGTGTAGATGAATATTGTATTCACTTCGAACGATTTGTCAGTAATACCCCTAAAACAGAATCAGCTCCAATAGCAAATGGAACAGTGCAGGTGAATGTTATTCTTGACGAAGTTGATTATCAGCTGAGCTGCGATTCAAAAACCGCTCTTTTAGATGCCTGTATCAAGGAAAAGATTGATGTCCCCTACTCCTGTCATGGTGGAGTATGTAGTACCTGTATTGCAAGAGTCACCAAGGGATCGGCGGTCATGGAAAAAAATGAAATTCTAACCGATTCTGAAATTGAAGAAGGATTGATCCTCACCTGTCAAGCTCACGCTACCTCCTCAGAAATTGAGTTGAACTACGACGATGTCTAAACTTTATTAAAGTGTATACAACACGAATGGAAGTGCGATTAACCCAAGGAGGATTAAATCTTTAATCCAGGGTTTTTTAATCGCCTCTAAGGCGTTTGTATATATCACAGAAACCGGAAACAACAAAAAGATGGTTTCTTGTCCATCAGAAAGGTTTGCTAAAGCGATAAACGCAGCGACAAAAAAGCTTAAAAGAACTAATCGTATGCTGATTAGTTTCCCTATCAATGTCCTGCTGAGTCCGCGATAAGTGACAATTGATGCGAGAATTCCCAAAAAGACAAATCCCAAAACGACTAAATGATTCTTTGAAAAGCTCAAATCGCTAAAGTTTATTTGAAACTGATAATGTTGATCAAAAAAAGCCTGGGTTTCATCGATTCCCATATAAGCAAACACAAGCAACAAATAGGCTCCAATTGCAGGAAGGATCACCAACCAATTTTTGAGTTTTTCAAATTGATAGAAATAAATTGCAAGAGCCAAAATCAGTAAGAAATACAAAGCGGAAGGGTTAAAATAAGAGGCTATTAAAATCCAAAAACTAGCATCAAAAACCTTTAGTTTAATAGAAACCAAAGAGCGAATGCTAAGGATTCTCCTAAAAGCTAATAATAAGAAAAAGAGGGTGAGAAGTGTGTTTCTGTCGTATAATTGATTTTCAAAAAATCCAAAAAAAACGGTAAACAATAGAATTACATAAGTGTTTTTCCCGCTAATCTGATTCTTCTTTACAGTGAATTCAACGAGTAACATTCCCAAGCCAACTACAGTGAGTTTGCCAAAAAACACCAGTAATTCAAGGGTTGAATAGGCTTCCACTCCTGTTGCCCAAAACCAAAACCAGTAGTGAATACTGAAGATGAGCAGGGCTACTAAATAATTTATTGGATTAGTTTTGTCAAAAACACTTGAAATCATCTTAGGATTTTATATTTTTGTCCGATAAAGATAAGCTTCGCTTTTAAAGTGAACTAAAGAACCTCAAAAAAATTAAAGTTATGGGATTTTGGACTAGTATTTGGAAAGGTATTGAAACCTTGTTTGTAGATTTTTTATTTGCACCTTTAGATGCTATTCGTTTTATGGACAACTGGTGGTTACAAAATACTGTTAACTGGATGTTTGTAGTTATCGGTTTTGTTGCCTTTGGTTACTGGATGAAACAATTAAAAATATTCGAAGACAATAATGAAGAAGATAAATCAAGTACTTCTCATTCATTCTTATAATCAGAATATTCTACAATAAAACAAAAAGGCCCATTTAGGGCCTTTTTTTATGATTTCAATTAACTTAAAGCTTACAAATCAAATCCTAAATCCGTTCTGTAGTAACGATCTTTAAACTGAATTTTTGAAACGCCTTCATAAGAAGATTGAAGTGCTTCTCTAAAATCAGTTCCAAAAGCAGTAACTGCGAGTACTCTACCTCCATTGGTTACAATTTTCCCGCCTTTTAATGTCGTTCCCGCCTGAAATACGATCTGATCTGTTACAGCGTCTATTCCGGTGATTTCATCTCCTTTATTGTAGGCTTCTGGATAACCTCCTGCTACGTTCATCACTGTGGTTGCTGCTCTAGAATCAATTTCAAAAGGAACTTGATCAAGAGTTCCATTCGCTACCGCTTTGAATATTTCAACGAAGTCGGTCTTTAGTCTTGGAAGTACCACCTCTGTTTCTGGGTCACCCATACGAACGTTGTATTCGATGACTTTAGGGTCGTTTCCAACTTTGATAAGGCCGATAAAAATAAATCCTTTGTATGGTAAATTGTCCTTTTCAAGGCCTCTTACGGTAGGTTCGATAATTCGATCGTGAATCTTTGCCATGAATTCCTCATTGGCAAAAGGAACTGGAGATATAGCTCCCATTCCTCCGGTATTGAGTCAGGTATCTCCCTCTCCTATTCGCTTG
>JALRDC010000050.1 GCA_023262245.1 Flavobacteriaceae bacterium | reverse complement strand
AAGAGTTAAGAGCAAAACTTTCAAAGGGAAGATCTAAAAAGGGAATTTTTGAAGGAGATCTCAGCGATGGAGAACTCGAAGTTGGCCAGGTGGCTTCTTCTATTGTTCAAATTCAATCGGTTGAAGAGCAATTTAAAAGACTGATCCTTGAATACAAAGAAGCTTTTGATCAATTAAAGAGCGAGCTCTAAAAGGCAATCGCCTTTTTAATAACGATGTTTCTCATCGGCCAATCACCACTGTCAACTTTTTGAGCATTGATTTGATCGACGACATCCATGCCTTCAATCACTTGTCCAAATGGAGTATAACCACCGTCTAAGTGGTAGGAACCAGGTTTGGTAACCACAATAAAAAACTCATAGGGCGAAGCGAGTTTATGAGGGTTGTCTATATCGCTACTAGGCATCGATACGACTCCTCTGTGATGTTTGTGACCCTTTCGAGTATCAGGTGGCAATAAGTATCGACCAATTGCTCTTCTCTTTTGTGAGACTTCAGGGATGTCTGCATTTCCACCCTGAATAATAAAACCTTTGACAATTCTGTGAAAATAGGTGTTGTTAAAATAACCTTTCTTAGTCAAGTAGATAAAATTAGCTTTGTGATAGGGTACATTGTCAAATAGTTCAATGGTAATGTCTCCAAAGTTAGTCTCCAATTTCACTTTAGTTTCCTTTAGAGTTTTGTTGTATTCAAAGAAAAAAGCAATTGCATTCTCCTCATCGAGTACAAAGTCATCATTCGATACTTTATTAGATTCCTCTTTTGTTTTTTCTTTTGATATTGGGCTTTGATAAGGTTGATCATTTTTAGATAATTCAACACTGTCTTTGATTTGATTCCTGCTTGAATTTGAACTATCTTTAATATCATTATTGGGATTCTGATTACAAGAAGTCAAAAACAGTAGGCTGATGAGACTATATCTTATTTTATAAAAGTATTGCATGGATTTTGATCATTTTACATCTGTATTTTCAAAAATAGAAAAATTACCACTGCCAGGAAAACAGGCGCACTTTTCTATGACGTCAAAAATAAGGGCAATTCAGATGGCTAGTGAAAACTTTGAAGGAAAAAAAGTCAAAAAGGCTGCTGTTTTGGCACTTTGCTATCCTGATATTCATTTCAAAACCAATCTGTTATTGATCAAAAGAAAGGCTGTTAAAGGAGATGTTCATTCCGCTCAAATTGGATTTCCAGGAGGAAGTGTCGAAGAAAATGATTCTTCGTTGATGCATACAGCCATTAGAGAAGCAGAGGAGGAGGTAGGAATTCAAAAAAAAGGAATCGATAAAATATTAAAATTGAGTCAACTTTATATTCCACCTTCAAATTTTTTAGTACACCCTTTTTTAGCCCTTAGTCAACAAAAGCCCGAATTTAAAATTCAAGAAGAAGAAGTAGATTCTATTTTAGAAATACCACTGACTTATTTCTTAGAAGACAAAAATATTTGCTCTCATAAAATTTCAAATTCATATCTCACTGAGGTAGATTTTCCGGCATTTAACTATGAAAACCATATTATATGGGGTGCCACAGCAATGATGCTCGGAGAAATACGTAGCTTGATAAAACAAATCATTTAAGAATTGTTTCTAATATTTGATTAAATTGCGCCTTATGTCACTATTCAAGAAAAACCCATTTGGTCATTATCTCTTTCTAAAGAAGATGTTGATTCGCTATTTAGGAATCTTAACACACTCTAGATACAAGCGATTTAATGAACTCAAAATAGAGGGATCAGAAATAATTAGAGATTTACCAGATACAAAGGTATTGTTTGTCTCGAATCATCAAACTTACTTTGCTGACGTTGTGGCGATGTATCACGTTTTTAATGCCAGTTTAAAGGGCCGAATAGATTCCATCAAGAATGTTGGGTATTTGTGGAATCCCAAGCTCAATATTTACTACGTTGCTGCGAAAGAAACAATGAAAGGAAGCTTTATTGCTAAAGTACTTGCTTATGCTGGATCCGTTAGTATCGATAGAACTTGGAGGGCTGCAGGTCAAGATGTCAACAGACAGGTTAAATTGAGTGATATCACCAATATTGGAAAGGCCTTAGAAGACGGTTGGGTAATCACCTTTCCTCAAGGAACTACAACTCCTTGGAAACCTATTCGAAAAGGAAATGCACATATCATTAAGCGCTATCAACCCATTGTGATTCCTATTGTTATAGACGGTTTTAGACGTTCTTTTGACAAAAAAGGACTTCGCATTAAAAAGAAGGGGATTCTTCAGTCAATGGTGATCAAGCAGCCCCTCGATATTGATTATGAAAATGAATCTATCGATGAAATTGTAGAAAAGATCGAATTTGCAATTGAACAGCATCCTTCATTTTTGAAGGTACTTACCAAAGAGCAAATTGCTGAGATCGAAGAAGAAAATAAACTGAGATATTACGACCTGGAAAAGGAAAGTGATAAAGAATAAAAAAGAGGCCTTAGGGCCTCTTTTAATTTTAAAACTAAATTCTTATTACTTTCTGTAATCGAGTGCTGGTTTACGATTCCCTATAAGAGGAATGTATTTAAAATTAGCTCCTCTACGTTCGATGAGCTCTTGTTTTGCTTTCTCAATTGTCTTTGGACTTTTAAATAGATCAATAGCTGTTATCCCCAGGGTTTTAGCTGCAACCATCATTCCTTTTTTACTGATAGACATTCCACCAGCAGCAACTGCTTGCCATGAATGAGCAGGAGTTCCTGGAACCCAAGTAGCAGTACTTAGTCCAGCAGTTGGAACTGCAAAACTTACATCACCTACATCGGTAGAACCTCCAGCTTTACCAACTTCTTTAAAAGGTTGAATCACATTTGTACTATTTAAATCTTTAGGATTGCTTAGAGTTTTTGAAATTTCTTCTGCAAACGCACTTT
>JALRDC010000037.1 GCA_023262245.1 Flavobacteriaceae bacterium | reverse complement strand
TCATTTTTATTAATCACCGTGGTGTTTTTAACCTGTTTTACATCGGTAAGGGTGGTAAGGGTGTCCCCTAATTTAGGATCTAAATAGGGGGTGATTTTATAATCTTCTTCCAAAATTCCGTAAGCGTAGTAGGAGATCAGGTTGTTGGTTTTATCTTCATCTAAAAACAAATATACGTTTGCAAAACTAGCTGTATCCGGGGTTTCTAAGGAATCTAGTAAACGCTCATAAGCAGCAATATAATCGTTTAGTTCACGTTCTTGAATTTCCTCTGCCACCATCATTAAGGATTGCTGCACTGCTAAGGAAAATTCTTCTTGCTTATCATTCCAAGCTGAAAAAATCCAATAGCCTTGTAGTACAACAATTCCCAAAATGGAGATGATCATAAAACTTACCAGGGACAAAAATAAATTTTTCTTCATATGCTTTTACTCAGCAAATTTATAACGAATCCTTGAGATGAATCGTATCTAATGAGAGATTCATATTTTTTTAACAAAAAAAGTGAGAATATTTTGTTAAAACGTTATTATTCACCATTTAGCTTTTTCAATATCTGAGCAGCTTGTTTCTGGGCAGATTTAATTGTTGAGTTTTCAATGACGTAATCAGCAAGTTTTCTTTTTCTTTCCTCTTCCCACTGGTTTTTCATACGTCTCATGACCGCTTCCCTACTGGACCCATCGCGTTTTATGATTCGTTCTATTCGATCTGATTTTGGCGCGGTTACCAAGATTACTGCATCACATTTTTTATAACCACCTGTTTCAAATAGAATAGCTGCCTCATTAATTATTAAGGGGGCTTTGGCATGCTGCTTTTTGAAATCCTCAAAAGCAATTGCTACGGCTGGGTGTACTATTTGGTTTAGTGTAGCTAAAGCAGTAGGGTTTGCAAAAACTTTTTCAGCCATTGCCTTACGGTCTAAATTGCCTGTATCTAAATAGAATTGCTCACCAAATGCTTCAGTCACAGCTTCCCGTAAATCCGTATCCAAAAGTTTTCTACCTACGGCATCTGACTCAAAACAAGGAATCCCTTGTTTTTGAAACCACTGCAAGAGAGTAGATTTTCCACTTCCTATTCCTCCGGTAAGTCCAACAACTTTCATTTTCTTAATAAATAATTGACATACTTTGGTTCCCAAATCAATTTCTTTACCGCTGGGGGTTGCCCTATTATCTTTAATTCAAGAGGCTTTTCTTTTGAAGAAACGATTGCTTCATAATCAACTACTAGCTTAAAGTCTGAAGCTTTAACAGTACCCAAAAGAGCTAAGGGTAGTGTGGCGCGCACTTTAGCATTTGGGGGAAACAACTTTACCCGTTCACCCAGGGGGACATTGATTACATGTATAACCAAATTAAATTCTTTTTCTGAATACCGCGAAACAGGAAGTGAGAGCCTTACTTTGTCTACAGAAAGCTGGAGTCCCGGAGCGCTTTGAAGCAGTATCTCTGCTTCCACACTTTCATTTACATCAATAGCTTGGAAAAATTCAGTTTCAATACGATCAATAGAGTCTAGAAGTGCCTTGGGACCTCTTACTAATACACTATCGGGGATTGTTTTAAGTGGGCTATCACTCAAATAACCTGCTCGAAGTTCTATTCCTGTCTGTGGAGCTATTGCTACTAATTTTTGATCCAACCGACTAAAATCTACCTCCATTAATGAAGGATTAATTTGATTTAAAACACTGTCGTCAAAAAGCTGTTGTTCTATTTGAAAGGTTTGATTTCTAAGGTCAACTTGAGCCCTGTTGGAACTAAAATCGATTTGATTTAGTGAAACTGCTATCGTTTTATTGGTCATGCGATAAAACAAAATTTCGATTCCACTTGCTGTAAGGGATAAATTGATCTTTTGAGGCTTATCAGCTAAAATAATTCCAATAGGTATATCCGTCCAACGGATCGTAAAGGGCTGTTCTACCTGATATGATTTAGACAGCTTGGTACTAATCCAAAAGGTAAAGGACAATAGAACAAACAAAAGAAAGAAACGAAAACGCCCTTTTGAAGGAAGTTGATTTAATAAGGTATCCAGTCCTCCTCTTTTGTTTGACATAGGCTGTTATATTTTACATAGATTAAATTTCCCCGCTTATTGAATCAATGATCTCCTGACTGACACCTACACTAGAAAAGCCTCCGTCATGAAACAAATTTTGAAGAGTAACTTTGCGCGTGTAATCAGAAAATAGAGAAACAGTATAATCCGCACATTCTTTGGCTGTTGCATTACCCAAGGGAGACATTTTTTCTGCGTATTTCAAAAATCCATCAAGACCAGCAACTCCTTTCCCGGCAGTAGTAAGTGTAGGAGATTGTGATATGGTATTTACACGAACTTTTTTATCCTTGCCAAAGAAATATCCAAAACTACGAGCAATTGACTCCAAATAGGCTTTGTTGTCTGCCATATCGTTATAGTTAGGAAAGGTACGCTGGGCAGCTACATAGGAAAGAGCAACAATGCTCCCCCATTCATTCATAGCATCTTTTTTGTAAAGACATTGCATGAGCTTGTGAAAGGAAACTGCGGATACATCCCAACCTTTCGCCATCCAATCATGATTTAAATCGGTATAATGTTTTCCTTTTCTAACGTTTACAGACATTCCAATGGAGTGAAGTACAAAGTCTAACTTTCCTCCAAGAATTTCTTGTGCTTGTTCGATTAGGGCATCTAAATCTTCAATATTTGTAGCATCTGCAGAAATCACTTGAGATCCTGTTTTCTCCGCAAGAGCATTAATAGTTCCCATTCGCATTGCTACAGGTGCATTTGTTAATACAAAGGTACCTCCAGCATCGGCAACAGATTCTGCCGTTTTCCAAGCGATAGATTGATCGTCTAAAGCTCCAAAAATGATTCCTTTTTTTCCTTCTAATAGTTTGTGTGACATGTTGTTGGTTTTACTGCATCAAAGATACGTTTAATTCATTAATTGCTTTGCGTGGGCTCTTGCTGTTTCAGTAAC
>JALRDC010000038.1 GCA_023262245.1 Flavobacteriaceae bacterium | reverse complement strand
ACTTTTTGTAGGGTCTTTTTGAGGTTACTTCTTTCTTAATTTCTTCATCTTCGATGATACGACCTTCGTCCATGTTTACTAGAAACATTTTACCAGGCTCTAAACGTCCGTGACGTTCAATATTTTCTGGGAGGATATCCAGCACCCCTGTTTCGGAGGACATGACTACGTAGCCATCTTTGGTAACAGAATATCTTGAAGGGCGCAATCCATTTCGGTCTAATAGCGCTCCAATATATTTCCCGTCGGTAAATGGAATCGACGCTGGACCGTCCCAAGGCTCCATAATGCAAGCATTGTACTCATAAAAGGCCTTTTTATTTTCGTCCATAGTTGCGTGTTTTTCCCAAGCTTCTGGGACCAACATCATCATGACTTCAGGCAGTGATCTGCCAGTAGCTAAAAGGATTTCTACGACCATGTCCATTGAAGATGAATCGGATTTTCCAGGCAGAATGATGGGAAGAATTTTTTTGATATCAGGACCAAACAAGTCGCTCTCCAAAAGTTCTTCTCGAGCTTGCATACGGCTTAAGTTACCACGGAAGGTATTAATCTCTCCATTGTGGCACATATAACGAAAGGGTTGTGCCAGGTCCCAGGTGGGGAAGGTATTGGTCGAAAAACGTTGGTGAACCAATGCTAAACGGGTAACAACTGCCTGATCAGATAAATCTTGATAATACCCTTTAATATCTTCCGGAATAAGAAGTCCTTTGTAAATTAAAGTATGTGTTGAGAGACTGGGAAGATAAAAGTAACTGGCTTCTGAGAGTTTAGAAGCTGAGATGGTGTGTTCAGCAATTTTACGAGCGCAAAATAATTTGATGTTGAACTCATGGTCAGAAAGCGTATCCGAGCCACGACCTACAAAAATTTGCATGATGTGGGGTTCAGTTTGCGCAGCAATATTACCAACTACATCAGGGTTTACTGGAACTTTTCTCCAACCTAATACTTCTAGTCCTTGTTTTTTAATTTCATTTTCAAATACGCCGATACAATAAGATCGTTGATTCTCTTTTTTTGGTAAAAACACCATTCCTACTGCGTATTGATGTAAGTCAGGAAGCTTAAAGCTCACTTGAGTGACTAAGAAATGATGAGGGATTTCAATAAGAATCCCAGCTCCATCTCCTGTTTTTCCATCAGCGCTTACGGCTCCTCGATGTTCTAATTTATCTAAAATGTCGAGTGCCTTGTGGATGATGTCATTTGTTTTTTTGCCTTGGAGGCTACAAATAAACCCGGCACCACAATTATCGTGTTCGTTTTGAGGATCGTAAAGACCTTGTTTTGCTGGCAACATAATTTTTTTTAAGGAAAACAAAAATAGGGAACACCCGTCTAATGGCAGATTATTCTAAGCATAAATCCCATAAAATTGTGAATTCATAATAATTTTTGCCTTAAATCTTGAAATTCTCAAATTTTAAATCAATAAATAAAAAAAATCTTAATTTCCCAATTGAATAAATAAATCAAGTTTCATACGGCTCTTTTATGAATAAAACGGAATACAATGTGGTGGGGGTAATGTCTGGAACTTCCCTAGACGGTGTTGACTTGGTTTCTGTAAAGTTTACTTTTGAATCCAAATGGAGTTTTACCATTGAAGCTTCTCAAACAGTTCCTTATTCTAAGTATTGGGAAAATCAACTCAGTATTTTACATGGCGAAAATCCAAAACAAATTCAAAAAACGAATGAAGCTTACACAACCTATTTAGCAAACTTAATAAAGGAATTTATTTCGGATCATGATCTTCGGGATCTTGACGCAGTTTGCTCTCATGGACATACGCTCTTTCATGAACCTGATAAGGGAATTACCTTTCAGCTTGGTAACCTTAAAAAACTTGCAACTCTTATTGGCCATCTAGTAGTTTGTGATTTTCGGGTACAAGATGTAGCCTTAGGAGGCCAGGGGGCACCATTAGTCCCTATAGGTGATCAATTGCTTTTTGGAAATTACGATGCTTGTTTAAATTTAGGAGGTTTTGCAAATAGTTCAGAAACTCAAAATAAAAAGGTCCTTGCCTATGATATTTGTGCCGTAAATACTGTTTTAAACCAATTTGCTAGAAAGAAAGGAAAACCTTTTGACGACAAAGGTAAATGGGCAGCGAAAGGGAAGTTGATTGCTTCTTTATTTGAGCAATTAGAGGCTCTTAAATTTTACAAGAAAAAGGCCCCTAAATCACTCGGGATGGAATGGGTTTACCAATACCTTATGCCTTTAATGAATAACTATGCTAAAGATGCTATAGAGGATTTACTCCACACCTATACGGTCCATATAGCAAAACAAATTGGATCAAATTTCAAAGCGGATCAGCAAGTGCTTGTAACGGGAGGAGGAGCAAAAAACACCTATTTGATGCAAAGCATTCAAAAGTTCTCAAAAGCCCATTTTAAGATACCTTCAATGGATTTGGTAGATTACAAGGAAGCCTTGATTTTTGGATTTCTAGGCGTTCTCCGATTGCGTAATGAAAATAATTGTTTAACCTCAGTTACTGGCGCTTCACGAGATCATAGTTCAGGCTCTATTTATAAATCCTAATATTTTAGTTAATTATACCCTTTTGGGATTTAGATTTTTATATTTTTAAACTTTAAACAAACCAAATTTATGGAAACTATCATCGTTTCACTTTTTGTACTGGGTTATTTAGCTATAACTTTAGAACACAGTCTTAAAGTGGATAAATTGATTCCTGCATTGGCCATGATGGCACTTATGTGGGCAATCATCTCCCTAGCGCACTTACCAGTCTTTGATGTCAACACAGAGTTAAAGGAACTAGAACCCTCGCATTTAGATGAAATACTTTTACATCATCTGGGAAAGACCGCAGAAATCATCATCTTCCTTCTTGGAGCCATGACTATTGTAGAAATTATTGATTACTTCAATGGTTTTTTTACGATTAAAAACTTTATAAAAACCAAAAGTAAGAAAGGCTTGCTTTGGATTTTTGCCCTTTTAGCTTTTATTCTATCGGCCATCATAGACAATTTAACGGCTACAATAGTTCTTATAACGATCTTACAGAAAGTGATTTCCAAAAGAGACACGCGCCTGTGGTTTGCGGGATTAATCATTATAGCAGCAAATGCGGGGGGAGCTTGGTCTCCGATTGGAGATGTCACTACGACCATGCTTTGGATAGGAGATAAGGTAACTACAACGAAATTGATTTCTTATGTATTACTTCCTTCCTTAGTCTGTTTGGTAGTTCCTGTGGTGGTTGCATCCTTTACAAAACCCTTTCAAGGGGAGATCGAACAACTTGAGGAAGATAAAACTTCCGGCTATCATAAACACGGCGCTAGGATGCTGTATTTGGGTCTATCTGCTATAGTGTTTGTACCTGTATTTAAGACCCTAACTCATTTACCTCCTTATGTAGGAATGATGCTATCGCTTGCTATTGTCGCAACATTCGCAGAAATATTCAGTAAGGCGAAAATTAATATCACTTCTATCGACGCAGAGAGTGATGCACATCAAACAGCAAGCCCGGTTCATAGTTCACTTTCAAAAATCGAATTACCAAGCATCTTGTTTTTTTTAGGAATCCTTCTAGCCGTTGCGGCTCTTGAATCACTGGGGATGTTATTTAATTTTGCAGAGGGTTTAAATGTTGCCATTCCAAATACGGATATAGTAGTTGGTCTCTTAGGAATAGGATCAGCAGTTATTGATAATGTTCCCCTAGTTGCTGCAAGTATGGGAATGTTTTCGATGGCTTCGGACAATCCTGTTTGGCATTTGATTGCTTATTCTGCGGGTACTGGAGGAAGCATGCTCATCATTGGTTCTGCGGCGGGTGTTGTGGCAATGGGTATGGAAAAAATTGACTTTTTCTGGTATTTAAAAAAGATTACATGGCTCGCTTTAATAGGTTTTATAGGAGGTTTTATAACCTTCGTTTTGATGCGAGATTATTTATTTTAATGCATTTAAAGAATTTTTTATTGAAGCAAGCGTTACATAGATAAATGAGTTATCAAATGATTCCATTGAACATACAAAATCCAGCCCCTCTACAGACAGAAAAAACTCTTTCACTTATTGAATTGATTCAAAATGGAGGGCTTGGAGGACAGCTTATAATTGGTGTTTTGAGCGTTCTTTTGTTGATGGTGGTTTATATTTATTTTGAACGTCTTTTTGCTATTAGAGCAGCCGTAAAAGTAGCCCCTAATTTCATGCCGCAAATCCGTTCTTTTGTAATGCAAGGTAAGGTTGAGGGAGCACAGCAACTTTGCGTACAAGAAAATGTTCCGGTATCTCGATTAGTTTCTAAAGGCTTATCGCGTATAGGGCGCCCCTTGGAAGATATCAATACTGCCATAGAAAATGCGGGACGATTAGAAGTTTATCAGCTCGAAAAAAATATTAGTATTTTGGCTACTATTGCAGGAGCAGCACCCATGCTTGGGTTTTTAGGGACAGTAATAGGTATGATCCTTTCAATATTTGAAATATCAAATGCCGGAGGGAATATCGATATGCAACTTCTAGCCGATGGATTATATACTGCAATGACAACTACCGTAGCAGGACTTATTGTGGGTATCATAGGATACATTTGCTATAATCATTTGGTTGTTAAAACCAATAAGGCAGTATATCAAATGGAAGCCACTAGCTTAGAGTTTTTAGACCTTCTTAACGAACCTGCTTAAGATGAAACTAAAGGGAAGAAATCAAATTCGTCCAGAGTTTAACATGTCCTCAATGACGGACGTGGTCTTTCTATTACTTATTTTCTTTATGATTGCTTCTACCCTGGCTAAACAACTCAATACTATTGATGTAAAATTACCACAAGCAGAAGGGAAGACCGAAAACAGGAACAACGTAGCAGTGACCATTACCAATTCCAATCAATTTTATCTCAACGCCAATCGCGTAGGAAAAAGAAATTTAGAAAGGGATTTAATTGCTGCTCTTTCTGCTATGAAAACACCTTCCATTGTTCTGAGAACTGAAAAAAAGGTAGCCATAGAACAAGTGGTTTATGTGATGAATATTGCCAATAAAAACGGTATCAAAGTTGTTTTAGCTGTTGACACCCCATAGCCATACTATGAAGATTTTAGATACACCACATAAAAAAAAATCTGCGGGATTAACTGCCCTATTTGCTGTTTTACTAGCACTTCTCTTTTTTGTTTTAGGACTGACCTATTACGACCCCCCCATTAGCTATGGAATGGAAGTAAACTTTGGAACCCTAGCTCAGGGTAGCGGAAATGTACAGCCAAAAAAACCGGTGGCTTCCGAACCCATCCCAGTAAAAAAAGAAGCTGTCAATGAAAAGGTCATACCAACATCCACTCCCAAAGAAAAAGTCCCAGAGAAAACCCAACCCGTTCTTACCGAAAAAGAATCGACGGTAAGTCTCCCAGAAAAAGAAGCTCCTACAGAAACAATTCAACCCCCAACCAAAACAGAAGAAATTAAGGAGGAAATTCCTCCCGTTAAAGAAGAACCTAAAGTATCTGAAAAAACCAAAAGTGTCGTCTCTAGTCTCTTAAAAAATAATGAAAAAAAAGGGGAGGAAACCCAGGGTGAAGGGAATGATGATGTTTCGGGGGATAAAGGAAAAATTGAAGGAAACCCCTATGCGAGTAGTTATTACAACAATACAGGTCTTGGGGGAATAGGAAAAGGCTACGGTTTAAATGGGAGGAACTTACAGTCCAATGGGAAGGTAGTCCAAGAGTGCAATCAAGAGGGTACGGTAGTAGTTCGTATTACAGTTGACCAACAAGGAAATGTCATTGTTGCGGAACCTGGAGTGAAAGGGAGTACCAATACCCACCCTTGTCTTTTGGCTCCTGCAAAAAAGACCGCCATGCTTCACAAATGGTTTCCTGATAGTCAAGCTCCAGAGCAACAAATTGGTTTTGTAGTGATTCAGTTTAAATTGGGAGAGTAAACATTGAAAACGTATCAAGATACTCTGGAATGGATGTTTTCCAAATTGCCCATGTACCAAAGAAAAGGGGCATCAGCATATCGTCCTGGTTTGGAAGCGATGAAACAATTGGACGACTATTTACAAGCTCCTCACAAGTCTTTTAAAAGCATTCACATCGGTGGAACTAATGGGAAGGGGTCCACGGCGCATATGATGGCTTCTGTATTGCAAACAGCAGGTTTTAAAACAGGTCTTTACACTTCTCCACACCTTTTGGACTTTAGAGAACGAATAAAAGTAGATGGAAAACTAATTCCAAAGGAACAAGTAGTAGATTTTATATCAAAACACAAGCGTTATTTCGAAAAAGAACGTCATTCATTTTTTGAAATGACGGTTGCCTTAGCTTTTTGGTATTTTAAAAAACAAAAGGTAGATTATGCATTAATAGAAGTAGGCTTAGGAGGGCGTTTAGATGCGACAAATATTATCACACCCGTTCTTTCAGTTATTACAAATATTGGTTTGGATCACACCCAATTTTTAGGGAATACTCATGCAGCAATAGCAGCGGAAAAAGCAGGCATTATAAAAACAAAGGTTCCTGTAATTATTGGTGAAAATGATTTAAAAACCAAAACAGTTTTCGAATCAGTAGCACAAAAAGTTAAGTCTCCAATTCATTTTAATCCTTTTTCAAAAACAATTTATCAAACGGATTTAAAGGGACTTTATCAGAAGCATAATAGTGCAACTGCAGTAAGAGCACTTCTCGCTTTGGGAGAATTAAAATTAGATGAAAAAACAATCCGAAAAGGACTCTTAAGCGTGGTAAGGAATACAAAACTGATGGGACGCTGGCAAAAAATAGGAGAAATTCCGGAAGTCATTGTAGATGTAGCACATAATAAAGAGGGACTCCAGTTCATTTCTTCCCAGCTAAAAAAAATGGAGTATGAAAACCTACACTTGGTCATGGGTTTTGTTAAAGGCCGCGTTGTAGAGGAGCTTTTGGCACTATTTCCCAAAAAAGCACGCTATTATTTGAGCAGCCCAAATTTAGAACGCGCAATTCCTATTGAAGAATTAAAGGTTTTTTTAGCAGCTAGTTCCTTACAAATAGATTATTTTGATACAATTCCGAATGCCTATAAAGCCGCAATTAAGAAAGCATCTCAATCAGATTTGGTGTTGGTTCTAGGGAGCACCTTTGTGGCAGCAGAGGTATTGGCACTTAAAAAAAATGAATTACCCAAGTAAATTATAAAAAGGAATAGTTTGGAATTGGGGTTTTAATTTTATATTTGCGAACCTTTAGGAAATAGATTTTTCCTTTGGGGCGCTTAGCTCAGTTGGTTCAGAGCACCTCGTTTACACCGAGGGGGTCGGGGGTTCGAATCCCTCAGCGCCCACCACAGCAAACCTCACTTGTTCAAGTGGGGTTTTTTTATTTAAACCTGCATGTTCTTTAGGCTCTTAATTTTTAACATTATATTATAATTCTTCTATGTAACTTTTGGTTTTATTTATTGTCTTATATGTGTAGATTGGTTTATTGTTAGCCTGCTCGCAAAATTATTCATTCTGATAATTATTTGATTTTGTTTAATATTGAGTTCTTATGAGCGAGCAGGCTTTTTTCAATTAAAAAATATTTAGATACCCCTGACTTTTATTTTTATATTTATGATGTGAAAATAGATTATAATTTTGTTTAAGATTGGGGTTACAGATCGATTATCATTTTTCATTGTTGGGATGTTTTATTTAGCCACTACCTGCATTGGATACTTGGTATTTAAAAAAGAAAAAGAATTAAAGACGTTACCACAAGTGAATCAAAAAATGTTGATCCACTTGGTACTTATTCAATTCAAACCAGAAATTACTTCACAAGATTTCAAACAGATCACAGATGCAGCATACGCCCTTCAAGAGGTTCCAGGGGTAAGTACTTTAAATTTTTCCGAGAATGTTTCACCAGAAGGATTTAATCAAGATTACACCCATAGTTTAACCATGAAGTTCCCTAATGCAATTACAAGAGACAGTGTTTACTTACCGCATCCTATTCACCAAAAGTTTGTGGATTTATTCGTTCCCCTCACAGAAAAAATACTGGTCTATGATTTTTGGGAATAAAATTTAAGCTCCAATAATTTTTTTGATTTTATCTTGCTCTTCTTTGGCAAGCTCAGCATCAACTAAAATTCTTCCGCTGTGTTCGTCCATGATGATTTTCTTACGCGACGCTATTTCTAGTTGTACTTGAGGGGGAATTGAAAAATAAGAGCCCCCCGATGCTCCTCTCTCAACAGCAACAATGGCAAGCCCATTTTTCACACTTGCTCTTATTCGTTTGTATGCATTGATGAGGCGTTCTTCAATTACTTTTTCAAATTCGGCTGATTTTTTTTGTAAGAGATCTTCTTCTTTATGGGTTTCTTTTAGAATAGCGTCTAGTTCTCCTTTCTTGGATTTTAAGTGCGCGTTTCGTTCTTCCAATTTTTCATTAACTACTTGAAGTCCCTCTTGCTTTTGTTCAATACGTGCCTTAAATTCTTTGATTTTCTTCTCAGCGAGTTGAGATTCTAAATCTTGGTATTCTTGTTCTTTAACAATCGAATTGTATTCTCTGTTATTTCGAACGTTTTTTAATTTTTCTTCGTATTTCTTAAGGAGTTCTTTTGCATTTTCAATAATCTGCTTTTGTTCAGAAATCCCTTGTTCGCTTTCCTGAATTTCAGCATTAATCTTTTCTGACCGGGTATTTAATCCAGCAATTTCGTTTTCTAAATCTTCTACCTCTAATGGGAGTTCGCCTCTTAAATTTACAATTTCATCGATTCGGGAATCAATTAATTGCAGATCATAAAGAGCTCTTAGTTTGCTTTCGACAGTTGCTTCAGTTTTTTTGGCCATAGTTTAGAAATAGTTAACAGGATTTGTTTTTGTTCGCGATAAAACGAACGCAAAATTAGGTAATTTTTCGGTAAGATAGTCAAATATCAGATTTTTGGTAAATTGTTCACTTTCGTAATGCCCTACATCAACCAGTAAAAGCTGTTGCTCTCCCTGATAAAATTGGTGGTATTTTAAATCTGAAGTAATGAACGCATCAGCACCTTTTCTTATAGCATCTGCAATTGCAAAACTTCCGGATCCCCCTAGAACGGCCACTTTATTTATAAGTTTGTTGGGTGCTGGACTATGACGTATATGTTCTGTTTTGAGTTGTTTTTTTACAAAATTTAAAAAGGGAGTCAGTTCCATCTTTTTTTCCAAATCACCAATTTTTCCCATTCCAGTTTGCGTGTAGGTATTCATTAAATGATACATTTCATAAGCCACGGTCTCATAAGGATGCGATTCAAAGAGTGCCGCTTGTATTTGATGGGTGAGGTGTGCTTCAAAAACTACATTGATTTGTATTTCTTTTACGGTAACTTTTTCCTTACTATTTCCAACATAGGGATTGCTAGAAGCCTTTCCAGTAAACCTGCCCGTTCCTTCGAGTAAAAAACTGCATTCACTATATTGTGCCAGATCACCTGCTCCAGCACGGTGTAAAGCTGCTAAAATGGTTTCTGTGTGATTTTCTGGAACATAGGTTACAAGTTTTTTTAGCGTTTCCTTTTTTGGGATAAGGACTTCTGTGTTTTGTAAACCCAAAAGCTTGCTCAATATTTGATTGACTCCTTGAGGATGATTGTCCAAACGGGTATGAAGCGCGATGATTGCAATTTTATTTTCAATTGCTTTGATGACAACACGTTCAACGTAATTGGATCCTGTGATTTTTTTTAATCCCGAAAAGATGATGGGATGGAAGCTTACAATTACATTACATTTTGATTGGAGTGCTTCTTCTATAACAGCTTCTGTGCAATCCAAACTTATGAGGACACCGGAACAGGAGTTTTTTGGATTTCCAACTAAAAGACCTACATTATCAAAGTCTTCTGCATAAGCATTTGGAGCCCATTGCTCAAGGGTTTCGATAAGGTCTTGAACACGCATTTGTTTTAAGTAATAAACAAATATAATATTTATCTTCATGGACATGAAAATGTGGACAACCTTCTTGTATCCTTTAGCGTGGATTTATGGAAAAATGACTGTTTTGAGAAATTATTTTTTTGAAAAAGGAGTTTTAAAATCGCATTTAATTCAGCAAGCCAGTATAGCAGTAGGGAATTTAAGCGTTGGAGGGACTGGAAAATCGGTGGTCATAGACTACCTGATTACTCATTTAAAAGCTAATTACACCATTGCTGTCATAAGTAGAGGTTATAAAAGATCTACAAAAGGAGTTGTTATCGCCTCTAAAAGTAGTTCTGCAGAAATCTTAGGGGACGAACCTTTTCAATTTTTTTCCAAACACCCAGAAATACAAATAGTAGTTGCAGAAAAACGCCTTCGTGCCTTGGATGCAATCCAAACACTAGAAACAAAACCAGAGGTCTTGCTTTTTGATGATCTTATGCAACACCGCTATCTCATCCCAAAACTTATGATACTCACGACAACTTTTGGTGAGCCTTATTTTGAGGACCGCCTTTTGCCTTTAGGACGATTAAGAGAAGCTCCCCAAGGAGCTCGAAGAGCTGAGGTCATCTTGGTTACAAAGTGCCCCAAAGATTTAACTTTGGAACAACAAGAACTAATTATAAAAAAGATTAACCCTCTAAGTAATCAAGCTGTTTTTTTTACAAAAATTGAGTACAGTGAAAAAATAATAAATCAGGAACATTCCAAACCTTTAGTTTCTTTTTCTTCTCCTTTTTTACTAATTACCGGTATAGCAAATCCAATACCTTTATTAGAACACCTCCAAGAAAAAAAGATTCAATTTTCTCATTTAAAATTCCCGGATCATCACGTGTTTAAACCGAATGAAATTCAAAAAATTAAAGAGCTGCAGCAGGGAAGAGCAATACTAACAACAAACGCTTTTAATGGTTGTCTTGTTACGCCTGCTAATGTGGTCGCTAATTGACTAACACCTCCAGCTCCAACAACATTAAAGTCAGGTGCTTCTACTTCTCCAGTATCTCCACCTTCTCCACCTCCTGCTGCTGAAGCTGTCATTGCTGATTTACTTTTAATAGCGTTTATACCACCTGCTGCTGCGGCAACTATGCCTGCTATATTAACACCTGCACTTATTTTGTTTAATATTATTCTTTTCTTCATTTTTGGTATAGCAGTAGGGTCTCCTGCCATTGCTCGAGCTCTA
>JALRDC010000156.1 GCA_023262245.1 Flavobacteriaceae bacterium | reverse complement strand
AACAAATCGTCACCAAGGGACCGACGCGAACGCGCGGCGGGATCGGATAGCCATGCGGCGCGGATAGCGTCCCCGGGCCGAACGCTCCCGCGTCGCGTTGCAGCTGGGTGTACATGTGATGGTTTATGTGAATGCTGTTGTACATGTTAAAAACACCAGTTCTTCCACCTCTAACTTACCCTCTTTTTATCGTTATTTTTATGATGAGGATGAATTACCTGAACGTATAGGCACAGGGTCTGGTGTAATCGTATCTCCTGATGGTTATATCATCACCAACAACCATGTCATAGAAAACAATAATGAAATTGAAATTACTACCAACGATAACAAAACCTATAAAGCTAAAGTAATCGGTTCAGACGCCGATACAGATATTGCTGTTCTAAAAATAAATGCAGCTAAGAAATTACCCTATGTTTATTTTGGAGATTCCGATGCTACTCGAGTCGGAGAATGGGTATTAGCTGTAGGAAATCCATTCAATTTAAACTCAACAGTAACTGCTGGAATCATCAGTGCAAAATCTAGAGACCTTAACAAACAGGATGGAATCAATGAATCCTATATTCAAACAGACGCTGCAGTAAATAGAGGAAATAGTGGAGGTGCATTAGTAAACACTCAGGGAGAACTCATAGGAATCAATACTGCCATTACTTCTATTTCAGGTGGATTTGTTGGCTATTCTTTTGCAGTACCCAGTAATGTTGCCAAAAAAGTTTTTGAAGACCTCATCGAATACGGTGATGTGCAACGCGGTCTTTTAGGCGTTATGGGACAAGCATTAAATTCTGAAATTGCCAGTCGCTTCGATACAGAAGATACAGAAGGCTTTTATATAACCGACTTAGAAGCAGGGCTTGGAGCAGATTTAGCAGGGCTTCGTCCTAAAGACATCATCAAAAGTGTTGATGGAATCACGATCAATAAATTTGCTGATCTCTCTGGTTATTTGGCAACTAAACGCCCCGGAGAAAAAGTGAGTGTAATTTATAAAAGAGACGGTGCTGAAAAACAAGTTAATGTTCGCCTTGAAAAAATAAATCGTGCGGTATTCTTTTATATGGAAGTACGAGAACTTACCCCAGAACAAAAAAAAGAGTACGGAATAGAAGAAGGACTTTATATTTCCAATATGAACAACCGTAGGCTCTATCAAAACGGAATCGATAACGGTTATATCATTTTAGAGGTCAATGGTCAAAAAGTAACGCAACTGTCTGATATTAAAGGATATCAAATGGGAGATTTGGAAAGTATTCTTTTTCTCAATCCCGAGGGAGAAAAAGAAAAAGTTATCCTACAATACTAAGTATAAAAGCTTTTCCAGGAAAGTCGCAGTCTTACTGCGACTTTTTTTATTTTTGCAAAACACCACTTTCGTGAACTATGCGCATTGACATCATCACCTTATTTCCAGAACTACTTAAAAGTCCTTTTGAAGTGTCCATCCTTAAGCGAGCGATTACTTCAGGAAAAGCATCAGTGCATTTTCACGATTTGAGAGCTTACAGCACACACAAACAAAAACAAGTAGATGACTATCCCTTTGGTGGTGGAGCGGGTATGGTCATGATGATCGAACCTATAGATCGTTGCATAAACACCCTAAAAAAAGAACGCGCTTACGATGCGGTAATTTATTTAACTCCAGACGGAAGTACACTTAACCAAAAGCAAGCCAATCATTTTTCTACCTTAGAAAATATCATCCTTCTTTGTGGACATTATAAAGGAGTAGATCAACGCGTTCGAGACCACCTGATCACTCATGAACTCTCTATCGGAGACTTTGTTCTTTCGGGAGGTGAGTTAGCCGCTGCCGTATTTTGTGACAGCATCATCCGTTTGATTCCAGGAGTATTGGGAGATGAATCTTCCGCCCTTAGTGATAGTTTCCAAGATGGATTACTTGCCCCGCCTGTTTATACACGTCCGGCAGAATACAATGGCTGGAAAGTTCCAGAGATATTAACTTCTGGAAATACACCTAAAGTTGATGAATGGCGAGATGAAAAAGCTCTTGAACGTACTCAAAAATTACGGCCTGACCTTTTAAAGTAAAAAAAAAATTGATCGCATAGCTGTTGCTTACTTCGAAATAAAGTTTAATTTTGCAGCACCAAAAGATTAACCGCTGACGATAATCGTGAATGTTGACTTTTTACAATCTTAAAAAGATCCAAAAAATGGAAGCCTTAGTAAGTTACGTACAAAACGAATTTTTAGAGAAAAAAGATTTTCCAGAATTTAGCTCTGGAGATACCATCACTGTTTATTATCAAATCCGAGAAGGAGATAAAGTCCGTACTCAGTTTTTTAAAGGAGTCGTTATTCAGATAAAAGGACAAGGCTTGTCCAAAACTTTTACGATCCGAAAAATGTCTGGTACCGTAGGTGTAGAAAGAATCTTCCCTATCAATCTCCCTACTTTGGAAAAAATTGAAATCAATAAAAAAGGAAAAGTACGTCGTTCACGTATTTATTACTTTAAAAATCTTAGAGGTAAAAAAGCGCGAATCAAAGAAGCGCGAATGGACTAACTTAAAGCATTTAAAAACCGCCCATTTGGCGGTTTTTTTTATACTAAAACTTAATTCGCTTTATCGTTTTTATTTTACACACCCCTGATTTACTTCGTAAACCTTCCCCTCTTGTTAAAAGGGAGCTAGAAAGC
>JALRDC010000143.1 GCA_023262245.1 Flavobacteriaceae bacterium | reverse complement strand
GAAATAAACTTCCTATATTTGCAGTCTACAACGCGAGGTAGAGCAGTAGGTAGCTCGTCGGGCTCATAACCCGAAGGTCGCAGGTTCGAGTCCTGCCCTCGCTACTTTTAAAATTCGCAACTAAATGGGATACATGAAGTTGCGAATTTTTTTTATCGCCTTTTGGTTACAAATGCTCTAATTCCTCTAGATTAATACGCTAAAACTTCTGAGGCACTTCTAATCCAAACAAAGAGTATGGGTTTAATAAAACAGTTTTTTTGAGACAGGCAGTTAGGATTTGATTGATAACCAAAACTTTTTTAGTTTTAAAATAAATTTACAACAATCATGAAAAATTTCTTTAGCCTGTTTTTGTTATGTATTCCACTATTGGGTTTTACTCAAACTGAATATAAAATAACATCTTACCTAGAGCAAGGAAATAGGGCTCCCAATACTCATTATATTGGAGATGC
The DNA here is from genome assembly GCA_023262245.1 of Flavobacteriaceae bacterium. Lineage (GTDB taxonomy): Bacteria > Bacteroidota > Bacteroidia > Flavobacteriales > Flavobacteriaceae > MS024-2A. Next base: position 18,222 of record JALRDC010000143.1, on the reverse strand, counting down.
ATGGTTAAATAGTTTGCTTCAAGCAGATGCATCACTCCCCTATGGTATTACCAAAGCAACATTCAAAGCCAACTCTACACTTGACTGGCATTACCACTCTTCGGTACAAGTTTTAATTGTGGTTGAGGGAGAGGGTTATTACCAAGAAAGGGGTAAAGATCCCCTTAGAATAAAAACGGGAGATGTGATTAGATGTGAAAAGGATACCGAACATTGGCATGCTTCTTCAAAAGAAAAAGATGTTACCTACTTAGCATTATACGGTGGATCTCAACCAACAAAATGGACAGAAGTATTGACTCAAGAAGCTTACGACAAAGTTGCGATGAAGCTAAAAATTGATTGAGCTCTTTTTAAAATCATGGACTGTTTTAAACAATATAGGGAACCCATTGAATAGCTAACTAAAAAAGCACCCGAAGTGTTAAAATATTTGTTCTTTAAATGGGGTTAGCTACTCAAAAACAGTTTAAAAATTGAGGCTTAATTTATTACTACCTTTAAGGCCTATTTAAATTTCATCTTGAAAGAAACAAAAGAACATAAATCTGGGTATATTTCTATTGTTGGAAACCCAAATGTAGGAAAGTCAACTTTGATGAATGCCCTTGTAGGCAAGGAGCTTTCCATTATTACTGCTAAAGCTCAAACTACCCGTCATAGGATTTTAGGGATCGTGAACGGGGCTGATTTTCAAATGGTTCTTTCCGATACACCAGGAGTCATAAAGCCTGCTTATGAGATGCAAAATTCTATGATGAATTTTGTAAAAGAAGCCCTAGTGGATGCAGATGTCTTAATATACATCACTACAGTAGAAGAAACTGAACTTAAGGATGAAAAGCTCTTTGAACGTATCAAAAAAACAAAGGCTCCTTTATTTATTCTCATAAATAAAATAGACCTTTCCAGTCAAGAGCAAGTAGAACAAACAGTACTCCATTGGCAATCGGTTTTTCCAAGTGCCAGAGTGTGTCCAATTGCTGCTTTGCCAGGGTTCTTTATCCCAGAACTTCTTGCACTTCTCATTGACCTCTTACCAGCGAGTCCACCCTATTTTCCGAAAGATCAATTGACCGACAAGCCAGAACGTTTTTTTGTGAATGAATCCATCCGTGAACAAATCCTGAAACGCTACAATAAAGAAATCCCTTATTCGGTTGAGGTGGTTACAGAGGAGTTTTTTGAAGACCCAAAAATCATAAAAATTCGATCGGTCATCTTGGTAGAACGAGAAACACAAAAAGGGATTATCATTGGTCACAAAGGAAGTGCGCTTAAACAAGTTGGTATTGGAGGACGAAAATCATTACAAGATTTTTTTGGAAAAAAGATTCATCTAGAACTCTATGTAAAAGTATCCAAGAATTGGCGCTCAAACACGCAACAACTCAAACGGTTTGGTTACAACAACTAACCTAAAATTTCAGAATTTTTAGAAAAATGTATCTTTAGGGATCAACCAACCTAATTCTTATGAGAAGTCTCTTAATTTTAATGCTTTATAGCACTTTATTTGTTTCTTGTTCTGAAACCCTCCCCTCCCCTCCCAACATTCTTTTTATAATGTCTGATGATCACGCTTTTCAAGCAGTAAGTGCCTATGGTCATGACTTAAATCATACGCCCAATATTGATCGTATTGCAAAAGAAGGTGCTTTGTTTGAAAAAGGTTTTGTTACCAATTCTATTTGTGCTCCCAGTCGGGCTGTTATGTTGACCGGAAAGCACAGTTTTATCAATGGAAAAGTTGATAACATTCAAGACTTTAATTGGAATCAAGATAACTTTGCTAAACAGCTTCAAAAAGTGGGATATCAAACTGCTTTAGTTGGGAAAATTCACCTTCGTGGTTTACCTCAAGGCTTTGATTATTCTGCCGTTCTCCCTGGACAAGGGCATTATTATAATCCAGATTTTATTATAGATGGAATTAAAGAGCGTATCCAAGGATATGTAACAACAATCACAACCAACTTAGCTTTAGACTGGTTAAAAACCAAACGGGATAAAGACAAACCCTTTTTATTATTATACCATCAAAAAGCCCCACACAGAAATTGGCAAGCAGAAGAAAAGTACTTAGATCTATTTGACGATAAAACATTTGACCCTCCTGCAAATTTTTTTGACACTTATGAAAATAGAGGTACTGCTGCCAAAACCCAAGAAATGCTAATTGCGGCCTCAGAAGAACAAATAGCTGCCTCTCATGGATATGGAGGACATGGAAGATGGGGTCATGATTTTAAATTGCTTACCGATCCTTTTGGGAATCCAACTGGTTTCAACAAACAATTGGAGCGTTTTACTCCGGAACAGCGAGAAGCTTGGCTCAAAGCATATACTCCAAAAAACGATGCCATGAGAGCTCAAAAACTGGAGGGAAAAGAATTAGCACTCTGGAAATTTAACCGCTATATAAAAGATTATTTGCGGACCATACAATCTGTAGATGATGGTGTGGGAGAAGTATTAGACTATTTAGATCAAGAGGGATTAACAGAAAACACCATTGTGGTTTACACTTCGGATCAGGGCTTTTACCTTGGTGAGCATGGCTGGTTTGATAAAAGATTTATGTATGAAGAATCCCTACGCACACCACTTTTAATGCGGTATCCCAAAGAAATTAAAGCAGGGATCAAAATAGATCAAATGGTTCAAAATCTTGATTTTGCTCCAACGTTCTTAGATTACGCAGGAGTTGAACCCCCTGCTGATTTACAGGGTTTGTCATTTAGAAATTTAGTAAGTGAAAAAGCCTCCAACTGGAGAGATGCTATCTATTATACTTACTACGAATACCCTTCGGTTCACATGGTCAAAAGACATTATGGAGTTCGTACAGAACGCTACAAACTCATCCATTTTTATTACGATATAGATGAATGGGAGTTGTATGATCTTGAAAAAGATCCTTCCGAGATGAACAACCGTTATGATGATCCTCAATATGCTGACATTCAAAAAAAATTACATCAAAAACTCGAGCAACTAAGAGCCTATTATGGCGATTCCGATTCCTTAGATCAAATGCATATAGAACGCTATTTGGATAGAGAAAAATAGCGTTTAAAAAATGTGTATTTTTAAAGTCTAAAAAATTGTTATTCAGAGTATCGATCTACATGGGATTCGTCATAAAGAAGCCCTAGAAAAAGTGAATGAAACCCTTTCAAATTTTAAGGAAGAAGGGGCTTTTTCCCTTATTATAATTACTGGAAATTCTTCTGTGTTACAACAGAGAATTTTTGATGAAATTCTTGAGCATAGTCCCTTTACTTATTACATTCCCAGTTGGAATCTAGGACAAATCATTGTAGAATATATGGAGTTATAATCCTTTTGTGATCTATCGCTTTCAAATAAAAAAATAGGCTAACTAATACCAATTATTCTTATGACAAAAAATACAATTGAAAATTTTAACCAAATTAATCTAAATCTATCGGAGCCCTTTTTAAATTATATTGATAGAGCAAGAATGCTCCCTATAACTAAAGAGAAGTTTGGCAAAAATCCAACACAAGATCAATTTTTAAAAGGTGTCATTTATTATTGGATTAAAAAACATGCATCAGAAGTGTTATTAGATCATCTAAATGACTCAATCCCTGAAATTTTGGAACATAAAGCATTAAAAACTAATTCTTAACAGCTATCCGCTTAACTCGTACCAGTAAATAATGTTATATTCATCAGCCATATAATGTTGCATATAACCCCAATTCAAAATTTTACCCTCATCAACTAGTCTGTCTAGTTCGGGAACTTGGTAGGTTTCAATAAATTTTCTTGCAGCTCCTACATTGTCAAAGTCCCAAGAACTAATAATTGTCATGGGGGGTTGTTGAGCAAAAACAGAAATACTTAAAGGAATAAAAAACAATAGTAATAATTTTTTCATTTCAATTGATTTATGGTTAATAATTCTTCTAAGGTAGGAAAGTTAATTGAGTTTTATGAAATCTTAAAACCGTTTTCTACCCCCAGACAAAACACTAAAAAATAACGCTTAAGTGTTAATGAAATACCCTCCATAATGAAGGGTAGTTTTCATTTTTCAAAATTTTTTAGGCTCTTAGTTTAACTCAAAACTTCTTTTATTTTTTACTAAAGAATTACCGCCAATATATACGTGAAATATTCCCGATTCGGCATCCCATTGCTGTTTGGCATTATAAAACTTTAAATCAGCTTCAGTAATAATAAAACTCACTTTTTTACTTTCTCCAGGGGCCAGTTCCACCATTTGAAATCCTTTTAGTTCCTTTACGGGTCGGGTGGTACTTGCATATGGATCTTGTAGGTATAGCTGTACGACCTCTTTTCCTTTTACTGCTCCGGTATTTTTCACATCAACAAAGGCTGTAATGCTACCACTGCGGTCCAGAGTGGCAGTACTTAATTGAAAGTTAGTGTATTCAAACTCTGTATAGCTTAATCCAAAACCAAAAGGAAATAAAGCACTGTTTTTTTCGTCACCATAATGTGACCAAAATACACTCCCAGGATCTTCCCCTTCTGCCCCAGGGCGTCCTGTGCTTTTGTGATTATAGTACAAGGGCAACTGTCCTACACTTCTTGGAAAACTCATCGGCAGTTTGCCACTAGGGTTATAGTCTCCATATAAAACCTGTGCAATGGCGTTTCCACTTTGTGTTCCCAAATGCCATGCTTCAACAATAGCAGGAACATTTTCAGCAGCCCAATTTAAAATTAATGGCCGGCCATTCATCACCACCAAAACAACATTGGGATTTGCCATGGTCACTTTCTCCAGTAACTCTTGTTGAAGTCCAGGAAGTCCTAATTGGGTTCTACTTCTTCCCTCTCCTGACTGAAAGCCGTATTCTCCAAGAACCATAACAACAACATCTACCTTTTTGGCCAACGCAATTGCCGCTTCAAATCCTGTTTTATCCGTAGTATTAATTGCAACCTCTTCGTGGAAGCCCGCAGGTACTTTTTCAACGAGTCGAACACCCTGAGCATGGCTCAATCGATTGTCTTTATAATTTTGCATTCCCTCCAATACGGAAATTGCAGTATTGTTCTCCGCAGCAATACGCCAATTTCCTAAAGGACTGTTTTTATCCGCTGCTAAAGGTCCAATTAAACCAATTTTTTGTCCTTTCTTTCTAAGCGGTAGGATATTGTTTTCATTTTTTAATAAAACAATGGACTTTTTAGCTACCTCTAAACTAGCCTCAACAATTTCTTGAGCCCCCGTAATTTGTTTTTCAACTTCTTCATTGCAATATAAATAGGGATCGTCGAAGAGGCCTAGTTCATATTTTACTTTTAATATTCTAGAGACCGCATCGTCAATATGCGCTAAATTGATTTTCTTTTCTTCTAAGAGGGTTTCCAATTCATTAATGTAAATGGAAGACTCCATATCCATGTCCGAACCTCCTAAAACGGCCAATTCCCCCGCATGTTTTCGATCTCTTGCATAACCATGATCCATCATTTCTCTTATGGAACCCCAATCGGAAACAACAAAACCTTCAAAGCCCCAATCCCCTTTTAAGATATCACGTTGTAAATAGGCATCGGCAGTTGCCGGGATACCGTTGAGATCATTAAAAGAATTCATAAATGTTTTAATTCCAGCATCGGCCGCAGCTTTAAATGGAGGCAGCACCATATTGTGAAGGGTGTTTAAACCGATATCCACAGTGTTGTAATCGCGTCCAGCTTCTGCAAAACCATAGGCAGCAAAGTGTTTTGCGGTAGCTGCTATCGTAAAAGGTGCATTGAGCTTCTCCCCTTGAAATCCACGTACCCGAGCTGCAGCAACCAAACTCCCAAGATAGGGATCCTCACCTGCTCCTTCCATTACACGTCCCCAACGGGCATCTCGAGTAATATCTACCATCGGAGCAAAGGTCCAGTTAATTCCAGCGGCTGCAGCCTCTTTGGCCGCTAATTTAGCCGAAAGCTCAATGGCTTTTACATCCCAGCTTGCCGCTTCTGCTAGTGGAATTGGAAAGACTGTTTTATATCCGTGGATAAGGTCAAATCCAAAAATTAATGGGATTCCTAAACGAGACTCTTCCACGGCTATTTTTTGAACTGAACGAACGTCTCTAACACCGCGGACATTGAGCATGGATCCTACAAGACCTTTTCTAAGGTGTTCGTATTTCACTTTTGCATCACCCTCTTCTGGAGATGGCCCTGTAAAATTCCAAAAACCATTGTACTGATTCATTTGCCCAATTTTTTCTTCCAAAGTCATTTTTGAAAGAAGCTCTGCTACTTTTATATCTATGGATTGTTGAGCAGTTGTGGAAAAATGTATAAAAAAAACTAAAGAAAGTTTTAGAACTAAGTGATTCATGTTCATAATCAAGAACTAATTGGAGGTTGTTTAAATTAAATGCTAATATAAAAAATGTAAGAAGAGTATTCATACATTAAAAACTTCCATAAACAGAATCACAAATACCTCAAACAAATTCTTTGAAAATAACTTCAAGAAATTATTATTTTAGGTCAATTTCAGAAAAGAACTATAAAGTATCTAAATATAACCCTTTGGAATACAAGATTTTGTAGTAGCTATAAAAAGAAATTTTACAACTATAAAATGTAGTAGCAGGGACCTAATTAAAAGGGCAAATAGCCCAATTATTATGCAGTTGTGAATGTTTCACAAGTGTTAGATGCTGTGACCCCAACACCGTGAACAGAACATTTGTTTTCACTAAAGTTCGTACAGTTAACACAAGAATTGCTTAAAGATATATTTTCCATTATTGCTTTAATTTAGTGTAAAAATAATAAATAATATTTCGTAAATAACTGTAATACAGTAGTTTAAATTTAGATCAATTAAACATAATATCGTTTTAGTTAAGAAAGGTAATTGTAAATGATTAGTTATTTAGAAGTTCCATCAAGGGTGGATTCTTACAATATAAGGAAGTAATTGGGGCTACTTAATTTCAAAACGGTATGTTCCTGAGGGAATTTGAGCCTGTAGAGCGCCAATCTTATTTTTGTAAAAATTAACTCCATTCTTTTCAACAATTTTTCCTTGATTGATAATTAAAGTAGCACTGCTATTGGGAGGAACTACCACATCGTAAAAAACGATTCCTTTCTTTCTTTCCCATCTACTATGAATTTCTCCATGGGGTCCCTCGTGTTGGGCTTCGAAACGTTCCAGGTTTTTCACAAAGTGAGGTTCAAGGATAATATTTTTAAAACCAGGGTGTTCTGGGTCCGTTTTAATGCCTCCCAAGGCCTTGTAAAACCAAGCTCCAATTTCCCCAAACATGATATGATTTCTGGACATGGCCCCATTTCGCTCTTTGTCCACTTTCCAATCCTCAAAAAGAGTAGTGGCTCCCTCTTTGATCCAGGCTCCCCAAGAAGGAAAATCCTCTTGAGTTGCCACTTCGAAGGCCAAATCTGCGTACCCATTTTCACTCAATGCATTTAGTATGGCTTTGCTTCCAAGTAACCCTACATCGATATGGCGATTATCAGAAATAACTTTTTTTGCCAAGTTTTGTGCAACTTTTTTTGAATATCCATCAGGTACAACTCCCCAAAATAAAGGTGTACTCAACTCCGTTTGAAAACCACTCCCATATATTGCTGTTTTTGGATCGAAAAATTGAGAATTTATAGCGTCTTTTATATTCGCTGCTAGTTTTGAATACTTTTGGTAATCCTCTTCTTTTCCAAATAATTTTGCTGCACTAGCCAAAATTCTTGCATCTACATAATAATAAATGGAGGAGGTGAACTCCTTGGGGGTTTTGGATTTTACTGGAACCCAATCGCCCAAACCCCAATGGGTTATATATCCTGGGCTGATTTCAGTGATGTAATCCACATACCTCTTGATATTTTCATAGCAGTCTGCCAAAAGTTTTGAATCTCCATAAAATAAATAGATATTCCAAGGTATGATGGCCAAACTACTGGTCCAATCTGGCCCATTACCCCATTCGTATCCCCATCCACTAGATGGAATAATGGAGGGAAGTACTCCATTAGACTGTTGTTCATCACGATGATCGGCCAGCCATTTTTCATACACAGTAATCCCATCAAAATTGTAAAGTCCCATTTCTATTGCGATGTGAGCATCTCCTGTCCATCCGTTTTTTTCACGTTGGGGACAATCGGTAGGATAGCCGAATAAATTCGATAAATACGCATTATTAGTAGCGGACCAGAGTTTGTTGACAAGCGGGTTGGAACTCTTTATTACTCCTGAAGTAGGCACATCGCTGTGCATAAAAATCCCTGTAACACTTTGCTCTGTTAACTCAATGGGTTTGTTACTGAGAACTTGTATGTATTGGAACCCTTTGTAGTTAAACTTGGGTGAAAAGGTTTCTAATCCTTCCCCACGGAGTGTATAAATATCTGTTTGAAAAGGATCGGTATCATCCGTAGGGCGATAATGAACGATGATATTAGAAAGGTCAATCTCTCCATGCTGATCCAACAACTCTGAATGGGTCACCCTCAGGACGGTTCCTGCCTCACCATTTAAGTTTATTCTGGATATCCCTGCGATGTTTCTTCCAAGATCAAAAATATACTTTTGAGAATTTATTTTTCGCATTTTAACAGGTTGTATTTCTTGGGTTTGCTTTATGGGGTGTAATGCCTGTGCAACAACATTATTTGAGGGAGCCGATGTGATGATGCTTTTTTTCCAATTAAGGTCATCAAAACCAACGCGGTTCCAGCCTTTTTGTTCGCGTTGTGCATCGTAATGCTCGGCGGTGTAAATACTGTTAAAAATCAAAGATCCCGAGGAGGTTTTCCAATCCTTGTTTGAAGAAAAAGTTTCTACCGAACCGTCCTCATAGGTGACTTTTAAATCTAGGCAAAACATAGGCCTTGCCCTCCAGGGAGCTTCATGAAAATCCCAAACGGCTGTGGATTGGTGATTAAACCAGCCATTTCCCAATAAAATCCCAATTGCGTTGTTCCTATTTAAAGAGGATGTTACATCATGAGTTACATATAAATTTCTTCGATCGAAACGGGTGTAGCTAGGGTCCATTTGATGATCCCCTATTCTTTCCCCATTTAGATATAGTTCAAAAAGTCCTGCTGCCGCAACGTAAACTCTTGCCTTTTTTACCTTCTTTTGAATTTTAAACTCTTTCCTAAAATAAGGGCTCTCTTTTTTATTGATATCACGAGTGTCTGAAATCCATGATCCCTTCCAATTTCTGGACTCCATCATGCCCATCTCAAAGCTAGCTATCTGATCCGATTGAATCTTTTCGTTGTTTTTATCCCAAACGGTTAGGGACCAATAATACTTTTGAAAAGCTTGCAATTCTTTTCCATTATACACAATCATTTGATGATCCGAATTGGTTTTTCCCGTATTCCAATGGGAACCATTTCCAGCGGCGACTTTAATTGAATCTGTTCCCAGAGAAAGGCTATAAGCATTTTGAATAGCTCCCCGTCTTTTATCGACAATTTTCCATGATAGTCGAGGAGTTTTTACATCCAGTCCGATAGGATTGACCAGATACTCGGTCTTTAGATCGTATAAACGGATCTGTTTGTTTTGTGAGCTAGCATTCCATATAATACTCAAAAAAACTAGTGCAATCAATTTCTTTATTCTGATGAATGCTAATTGCGATATTGGTTTGAAGAAAAATCGTTTTTTCATATCTAAATATATAGAATAGGCTGGAATCTTAACCTATATAAACAAATTTCCAACATAAATTACCCCAGAAAACTAAAAGAAATTTTGCGCTTAACTAATGGATGCAATTGACTTTTAGAGAATTTAGGCTTCTTTGATTGGAATAAAAAAACCTCCACTTGGGAGGTTTTTTTTAAAATACTTTGTGCATCTTACTTTCCATTTTGCATTGGGTCAGTATCCTTCATAATTTTATTTAGTGAGAAATATACAGGGCAAAACTTGGTAATTGGACTAATTACCTGCAAAACCCCAACTCCCACGGCAATATAAAGGAAATCAACATTTCCTGTTTGCATTGTCAATCCAATGCTTGCTAAATACAAGAGTCCACAAATAGCGTCGTGAGCTCTTACTTTTTTAATATTTTTAGATACATTCATTTTTTTTGGTTTATGGTTATTAATCTTTCTAAGATAGAGATAATTATTTGTATCTCAAATTATAACTCCCTTTCAACAAAAACTCAAAAGTCCAGACGCTCAGTATTCGATTTGCTCATAGAATTATTGAGATAAGGCATCCAATACAATCTTGTTTTTTCGCTTCCTTTTATTGAGTTTTATGTTGTGTTTTTTATAAAACTTATTTCGCTTAGATACGATTATTAAATGCTTTGCTAGATAGTATGTAGTAGTGAGTGTTGCCGCTAAACTGCCGCCTGCACCAAGAATTTTAATGTCATTGTCAATTTCTTTTAACAATACGCCGCCTATTAATACAGCTGCAGAGACCCCCAAATAACTTCTACTCATTTTCACTTTGGTATCCAATTCTATTTTTTTTTGATATACTTCAAGGCCACTATCGTCGTTCTGCGCATTGAGGCTAAACGACAAAAATAATAGTGCTATAAATAGTTTTTTCAAAATTTAATCTATTAGGATCGGTTGCGTCCAAGCTTGCATGCTACCCTCTAATTGAGTTTCATTTTCTAGGAAATTGGTAGCGGTTATTTTAGCCCTTACGAAAACATCTTCCTTACCAAAAGAATATGCTGCCGTTGTACCATTTACTTTTTTTAATACACTAATCTGATCATTCCCCTTTTGATACCCTAAAAATTCAATTTCATAAGAAATGTTCTCGTCGGGTTCAACCTCTATAAAAATTTCTTTATTAGTGGAACTCAATTTTTTAAGATAAACACCCGATGAGGCATAGAAGCTCCCATTTTCCATGGCTTCAATTAGTGTGCTTATTTCTAAATTCTTTGCATTGACCATCACCCATCCACGTCCTGTATTACTATGGTTAGGAGAGTAATCATGATAGTTGTGACTGTCGTCCGTAGCGATACCGTATAATAAAGGTTTGCCTTGTTTGTAATAGTGAATGTTTATTAAGTCCCACATAGTTTCTGTGGAATTATATATTTCATTTCCCCCATTATTAACCGCTGGATGACCGTTGTAAACCTCAAAAAACCGTTCACCATTTAATTTTTTTAACTCTTCAGTACTAATTCCATACCCAAAATTTGGATGATTTATATGGGCAAACATGGGTATCCCCAACTTTTCTCTTTGTTCATTAACCAGATCAAGTGTTTTTTGCATTACATCAAGTACGGATGTTCCTTTTACTGGATCTATTTTTTGATTAATGTTGGTAACGTTAATATGAATTGGTTTTTTATTGAACGAAGAAGTAACTTCTTCTGATCTAATTATCTTAAAAGCGTTTTCCTCTTCTAATTTGGCTTTGTACTCGGCAAAGGTTTTAAGTTTTACATAAGTATCTTCGGATTCTTTTTTACTTTCAACCCAGTCATCACCAAAGGTCTCAATATATTGATTCAGAACTTTATTCTTAATGTCCTTTTGCGTGAGTTTATACCAAAAATCCGAATCGGCAATGGTATTGTGGTCGGATAAAGCAATGAATTGATAATCATGGTCTTTATACCATTTAATTATCATTTCTGGAAAATCATCTCCATCACTCCAAAACGAATGCGTATGAAGGTTGCCTTTATACCAAAGCTGTTTTTCAATTTCGGTACTGCACGAATACAATAGAGGCACTATCAATAAAATAAATTTGATTAAGTATTGATTCTGCTTTAAGCATTTATTTATCATTGAGTTGTATTTATAAATTGATAGTATAAATTAAAGATTTTTTATTGAATTCGGATCAAACCTAAAGGAGTAAAAACTATCGGTTCATTACAATGGTACTACTTTCCTAGTGTGGTTGATAAAGTAGTTCCCTTTTTTTATATATTTAAAATAACTAAATTTCAATTGTGCTTTCGCTAAAGTCATTAATTCAAAGGGGGGGGGTAAAAAGGGTTTTGGTTATGTCTAAAGCCAAAAAACCGCTATAACAAAAGGTGGTTTTTATCTTTTACAATGGTTTAGCAACATTTACATTCAAACTACACAAACGCTGTTATATTAAGAATGCAACTCAATAATTATCTTTTTTCGCTTGCTTTTTTTCTGTTGTTCACCTTTTGTTTTTCTCAGGACAAACGGGCTAGAGACTATGGAATCCAAATAGGGATTTTTAAAACGGGAACATTGAATTCAATAACCGATGTTGAAGGAGTTTCCGTAGGTCATAAAACAATCATCGAGGGAGCGCATATCCGAACAGGAGTTACTGCCATAATCCCACATCAAAAAAATATTTTTCAATATAAAGTTCCCGCTGCAATTTATATAGGTAATGGGTTTGGGAAACTAACCGGTTACAGTCAGGTAAAAGAATTAGGGAATATTGAAACTCCTATTATTTTAACAAATACCTTAAGTGTTCCCGTTGCCTCGCAATCATTACTTACCCATGCCCTAGAAAAAGAAGGAAATGAAAACCTTAGATCCGTAAATCCAATTGTAGGCGAAACCAACGATGGTTTTTTAAATGACATAAGAGGTAGGCATGTTAAAGAAGAGGATGTTTTGGAAGCCATAAAAAATGCTACTTCAAAATCGGTGCTGGAAGGAAATGTTGGAGCAGGTACGGGCACTATTTGCTTTGGATTCAAAGGAGGGATTGGTACTGCTTCAAGAAAAATTCCGGAATCTTTAGGCGGATTTACTGTTGGTGTTCTTGTGCAAAGCAATTTTGGTGGGGTACTTCAAATAAATGGAGTTCCTGTGGGGCAGGAGCTTAAAAAGTTCACTTTTGACAATGCTGTTTTAAATGATGTAGATGGTTCTTGCATGATCGTGGTTGCAACTGACGCTCCTCTCAATTCACGTAATCTTGAAAGAGTTGCAAAAAGAGCCATCATGGGGTTGGCTAAAACGGGAGGCATTGCTTCTAATGGAAGTGGTGATTATGTCATAGCGCTGTCATTAAATAAAGAAAATATAACAGCATTAGCCAAGCAATCCAAATTTTATGAAAGCACGGTTTTAAAAAATGAGGCAATGAGCCCCATTTTTTTGGCAACAATAGAAGCTACAGAAGAGGCAATTATCAACTCCCTATTTGCTGCCAAGACGATGAAAGGAAAAAATGATCGATTAGTTCCATCGCTCCCCAAAGACAAGGTGATTGAAATAATGAAAAAATTTAATCGTATAAAAAAATAACCGGTCTGCTTAGGGTGGGCTAAATTTAATCCAGCCTCTTTTTATTGACGTTCAATGTGGGAGGAGATTTTAGATAATAATCTAAAAAGTCCTTTATCTGTTTGTACCCCTTAATTTGATTTTCCTTTTTTCTAAAACCATGACCTTCATCATCAAAAACCACATACTCTACTGGGATCTCATTTTTTGAAAGCTCTTCAACTATTTCATCCGATTCAATTTGGAGCACTCGGGGATCATTTGCTCCTTGTAATACCATTACAGGATTCTTAACCCTCTCCGCATGAAATAGAGGAGATATTTCTTTTAGTCTTATAGAGTCTTCAGTAAACGGATCTCCTAACTCATCATAGAGTGCTTTTCTACTGGCTTCCCAAAATGCTGGGATTGATTTAAGGGTTCTTATCCAGTTGGTAACTCCAAAAATATTGACCCCTGCTTTAAACTCGTCTGGGGTAAAGGTCATTGCAGCCATTGTCATAAAACCTCCATAACTACCCCCTATTATTCCTATTCTGTCCGGGTCAATATATTCTTGTTCTTGCAACCATTTTTTGCCCCATATACAATCTTGTAAATCCTTTTCACCATGTTTTCTGTCATCCATTTTATAAAAACTCTTTCCATAGCCACTACTACCCCTGTTATTAACGGCCAGAATTGCATAACCATTGTTAACCAAATACTGAATTAAAGGATTAAAGCTCCTGCGAGATTGCCCACCTGGTCCTCCATGTACCCAAACTAATGCGGGTACCTTTTTTTGATTAGAAGCATCATGAGGCTTATAATAAATAGCTGGGATCTCCAGTCCATCAAAAGATTTATATCGAACTACCTCTGCATTAACCAAACTATTAGAATCAATTTTTGGATTTAAACTATTGGTTAATTTAACCAACGCTTTAGTCTGAAGGTTATAGACAAAAATATCATTGGGTATTTTTGAAGAACCAACGCTTAATCTAATTTTATTTTCGCTTTCTGAAAATTCAACCCCTGTAATATCAGCATCGTTAAATTCAGGAAATTGGATTTCTTCTTTGGATTGCGTATCAATGACTTTTATCGAATTCTTGCCGTCTTCATTAATTCCTATGATCCGATATTTTTCATTTTTACTGAGATAACTATACATCACATCCCAGTTCGTTTCGAATAAAATACTTGACGCCCCTGTTGCAATATCATACTTTTTAAGATGAGCAAACTCGCTTCCTGTATTGGTTATATAGTAAACGTTTTTATTGTCATTTGAAAAGCCGGATCCCGAATAATTTCCTGCATCTTGAGATATCTCTATGCTTTTTCTTTTAACGCTATCGTATAAGTAGAATTTATTTTCACTTGTAGTTACGGTCTTTGACAGCAAAAGGTATGCTTCATTATTAGATATTTCAGATACGGAAAAATTATCTTTATTTTCATAAATCATGATAGGTTTCCATTCCCCTACTTTCATTTTGAACAAATCAAAATATCTGGAATCTCTCTTGTTCGATAAATAATAAAAAGCGGAATTATCGTGCGTCCATTTAAAGAAAATGCTCTTTTCATTTTCTCCTGGCGTAAGGTCTACAGGCTCTAAACCTCTTTCCTGAAGATACAGGTGGGATATTTCGTTCCCGCCTTTATCTGCAGAATATATAAAGCTGTCAGAATTAGGAACGTATGATCTTACGAAAAAGGATTCTCTTTCAGAATTAGATATTTTAGTGACCACTTGATCTTTGATTGTTACTTCATAAACATTGTAAATGCCACTTTCATTACTGCTATAAACAAGGTGCTCTTCAGAAGAAGAAAAATAACCCCCATAGACACTGATGTTGTCAAAAAAGTCCTCTATTTCGTACTTTACTATATTTTGCTCAGGTTTTTCGACACAAGAGGTCAAAAAAACAAGAGCTGTAAAAATTAATTTTTTCATCGGTTAAATTTCTTTAATATAAAAAGATTAAACTAAACCTTGAAGCTATTCTTTCAGATTAATCCTCATGGTATGAGTTTCGAAAGAAAAACCAACCTTCTTGTAGGCTTTTATTGCGCTTTCATTTTGGGCGTAAACATCTAGTTGAAATTCATTATAACCTTTGTTCTTCCCCCAATCTAACAGATAATCAACAATTTTTTTGTTTACTCCCTTGCCCCGGTACTCAGGAATTACATACATAAACCCAAGAAAAACATAAAATTCAGGGTTTTTATATGCTTTATTTTCTCTTATCAATCCATAGCCCGATCCGATGATTTGATCATTGTGTTCTGCTACAACTACTGCGGTTGAAGAATCATTGATATAGGTTTTAAGATCATAATAGTGGAAGGAGGTCTTTTTTAAGTTTGGAGTAAACTCGCGCTCGTAAGCTATTAAAGCCGCTTCAAAATCTAATAATAGTGGTAAATCTTTAAGATTGGCTTCTCTTAAGGTAATCAAAATCCAAATTTTAAAAACATTTCTTAAAGCTACACATAAATAGTCTATAATGGCTTTTTTTCAAAAATTCAACTGAAAACAATTCATTCCAAAATTTAAAATCAATCGAGTTTAAGCCGCTTTTCTATTAATCAAAAAACGATGCCCGATTTTAAGGAAAAACATCCAGTTCCTGTAAATAAAAGCAAGTCCTTTTGTATCTTTGAGGAGATTAAAAAATTTACTTATGACACCAGGTGGAGTAGCCGTTATTGTAATCATAACCATGATCATTGTCCTTATTGCTTTATTCTGGGATATGTCAAAATCAAAATAAATTCCTCCCTTTGGGAACTGCGAATCAAGCCTTGTTATCTTTTCCAAGTTCCACCATAACGATAGGCAGCATTGTTAGTTTTAACCTCAAGTAAACAGAGTTTACATAGAAATACCCACTCTTGTGGGGTTTTATATTTCACTCGGTACATTGTGTTAAAATCTTTAGCACAGCGTTCACAAACTTTTTTTCGCATTGCTTTTTTCTTTTTGAACACTTCTAAAGTTAACGAAAAATAAGCTTAGATTTACCAGCAATAATACAGATGGAAACGTATATCGCATGGGGTTATTTGGGCTTGTTTCTTGCTAGTTTTTTAGCGGCCACTGTCATTCCCTTGAGTTCAGAAATTGTTCTCACCGCATTGCTAGCAAATCATTATCCCATAGCATTGAGTTTGACAATTGCTACTTTGGGAAATTGGCTAGGGGGTATGAGTAGTTATTTCCTAGGCCGATTGGGAAGATGGCAGGTTCTGGAACGTTATTTTGGAGTAAGTAAATCGCGTGTAGAAACTTTCAAAAAACGGATAGAAAACTGGGGAGGTTTTCTTGCTTTTTTCTGTTGGCTCCCCATAGTTGGTGATATAATTGCGATAGGGCTTGGTTTTTTTAAAATAGAATGGTTAAAAGTAGGCTTTTGGATGTTAGTAGGAAAAGCCATTCGCTATATGATTTGGGCTGTTGTGAGTTACTGGGGCTTTTCCCTTCTACAATTCCATTTTTAAAGGTTTAATAAATACATTGTTTATTATCTGGTTTTACAAAATAAGGTTTGTAATTTTTTGCCTTTTCGTCCATACAACCACATAGATTGAGTAATTCTATATTTTTAAAGTCAATGGGATGGCTCTCAGCTTGAAGTGCTATATATCCATCATCAATAACAGTTCCAGCCTTTTCAATCCATAAATTTTTATTGGTCACTCCCATGCGATCCCAATCGGAGCCTTCGTAGGCTTTTGAAATAAAATGTGGATCTACTTCAGGGCGGGAATACCTTAAAACGGTATCTTGTTCAACTATATGAATAATGGATTCGCTTCCCAATACAACTGCTTCAACATGAACCCATTGATCTCCGTTATAGGTTTTAGATTCTGAAGAAATACAATGAGTGAAATCTAATTCTCCATTATAATAAACTGCAGTTCCAGGAGTACAAAGGTTTGCTGTTGTCCGCGCTCCCTCATCCAGTCCTCCAAGTAACTGAATCTCTACCGAAACGGGAAAATGTTGCTCAAACGCATTGCTTTCTGCAGATTGGGAATGTATCATGATACCACTATTTCGGACATTCCAGTCTTCTCCTCCAGGAGTTTGTTCACCCACAAATCGATAATCAAAACGAAGCTTGTAATAGGAATATGGATTTTTATAATACATATGTCCGTATTTATCATCAAAATTTTCATATTCATCGTATACAATACGAATCATACTGTCTTGAACTTGAAATGTGTTTTTATAATTTTCATTTAGAGGGTGATTCGCAATTTTTATTTTCCAATCGGTCAAATCTTTTCCATTAAATAAGGAGATCCATTCCTCCTGTTGGGATTGTTTAGGCTTGTTATTACAAGAGACAAGAAAAAAACAAAAGATGAAAAGTCGGATTATAGTGTTCATATTTTCAATTTAGTTTCTTAAAGGTAAAATTTTAACTGAATTTAGCTATTCTCATATCGCCCAGGAGCTAATTTTTTGCTAAAGAGTGGAAAAAGACTATGCGGTAATACTTTCAATAAGAACACAATTAGTTTAAATGTCTTGGTAGGTACACTTAATTTTTTGCCTTTTAAAGTTGCTTCTACGGCAACTTTCGCTACTCGGCTAGCACTCTTTTTCATAAAAGAAGGAACACTGTCCATTTCTTTCTGTACGCCGCTTGCTGTGTGAAAATTAGTGATTGTGTATCCAGGGCATACTGCTGTAGATGTAATTCCATCTGCATTATAACTTAAATTTAAACCTTCGCTAAACCGGTTTACAAAAGTTTTTATTGGTCCATATAAGCTTTGAATAGTGGATGGAGGTGCAAATGCAGCAACAGATGAAACCATCATTATTTTTCCTTTTTTAGCCTTAAGCATTTCTTTTAAAAATAATTTTGTTAAAGCCACTACTGAAATTCCCAATACCCGTAAAAATTTCTCCTCTGCTTCCAAAGGTGTTTCGTGAAAAGGCGTTGGAAGTGCATACCCCGC
>JALRDC010000141.1 GCA_023262245.1 Flavobacteriaceae bacterium | reverse complement strand
AAATAATTTTTTAGTCATAATTGTAAGTTTTGGGTTTTATTAAATGTAATAAATTAAAATAAATCAAAAAAAAACGGCTCTTTTAGAGCCGTTTTTTTTTAGTGAAAGTTTGTTTACATCATACCTGGCATGCCTCCACCCATTGGAGCAGCAGTGGCAGGAGCCTCTTCTTTAATGTCAATTAATGCACATTCGGTTGTAAGAATCATTCCTGCAACTGAGGCTGCATTTTCTAAAGCGACACGGGTTACTTTTTTGGGATCAATGATTCCTTCTTTAAGCATGTCTACAAAGGAGCCGTCTTTAGCATTATAGCCAAAATTATCATCTCCCTCAGAAACTTTTGATACAACTACAGAACCTTCACCACCAGAGTTTTCCACAATAGTTCTCAAAGGAGACTCTATGGCCTTACTGATAATTTGTACTCCAGTAGTTTCGTCGGCGTTTTCAGTCTTGAGTTTGCTCAAAACCTTTTTTGCATTAAGAAGCGCAACACCACCACCTGCAACAATTCCTTCTTCTACTGCAGCTCTTGTAGCGTGCAATGCATCGTCAACACGATCTTTTTTCTCTTTCATCTCTACTTCCGATGGAGCCCCTACGTAAAGTACTGCTACTCCTCCAGAAAGCTTTGCGAGACGTTCTTGTAACTTTTCTTTGTCATAGTCTGAAGTAGTCGTCTCTATTTGAGATTTAATTTGATTGACCCTTGCTTGAATAGCATCGCTCGCTCCACTTCCATTTACAACGGTAGTATTGTCTTTATCAATGGTAACTTTTTCGGCTACTCCTAACATTTCAAGGGTGGTGTTTTCCAAAGTAAATCCACGTTCTTCAGAAATTACCGTTCCTCCTGTGAGGATGGCAATATCTTCTAACATGGCTTTTCTTCGGTCTCCAAAACCAGGTGCTTTGACTGCAGCAATTTTTAATGCTCCTCGTAGTTTGTTTACAACAAGGGTTGCTAAAGCTTCACCGTCAACATCCTCAGCAATTACTAGGAGGGGTTTTCCAGTTTGAGCCACAGGCTCTAGTACTGGCAGTAAGTCCTTCATAGTAGAGATTTTCTTATCATACAAAAGAATGTAGGGAGACTCGAGGTCGGCTTCCATTTTTTCTGAATCAGTTACGAAGTAAGGAGAAAGATATCCACGGTCAAATTGCATTCCCTCAACTACATCTACGTAAGTATCGGTTCCTTTAGCCTCTTCAACAGTGATGACCCCTTCTTTTCCTACTTTTTCAAAAGCTTCTGTAATTAATCCTCCAATGGAAGGATCATTATTTGCCGAAATACTAGCTACCTGTTGGATTTTTTCTGAAGAATCTCCAACTGCGGCAGATTGTTTTTCTAAAGAACCGACAATGGCTTCCACAGCTTTGTCAATTCCTCTTTTTAGGTCTAGAGGATTTGCTCCTGCAGCTACATTTTTTAATCCCTCTTTCACGATAGCTTGTGCTAAAATCGTGGCAGTTGTTGTTCCATCTCCAGCAAGATCGTTCGTTTTAGAAGCGACTTCTTTTACCATTTGAGCACCCATATTTTCGAGGGCATCTTCCAATTCAATTTCTTTAGCTACAGTCACCCCGTCTTTTGTTACTTGAGGTGCGCCAAAAGCTTTTCCAATGATTACATTACGTCCTTTAGGACCTAAAGTTACTTTTACCGCATTGGCAAGCGCATCAACACCGCGCTTAATACCGTCTCTTGCTTCTAGATCAAATTCTATTCTTTTTGCCATTTTTCAATTTTTTTTGGTTAAACGATTGCTAGAATATCGCTTTCTTTCATAATAAGGTAGTCTTTCCCTTCGTGTTGAAGTTCTGTTCCAGCGTATTTCCCATACAAAACACTATCACCAATAGTGACAGTTATGGGATTATCTTTAGTACCAGAACCAACTGCAACAACAGTTCCCTTTTGAGGCTTTTCTTTTGCGCTGTCCGGTATGATGATTCCAGAGGATGTTTTAGTTTCTGCCGCAGCCGGCTCTACTAGAACACGATCTGCTAAAGGTTTAATAGTCATTTTACTCATGGGTTAATTTTTTAAATTTATTTTCAGAAATTATGCCAAGGGGTTTCTCTCTGTCATTTTGGGTTTTAAAATGTCAGCCTGTCAGTCGGATGAGATGCTTGAAAATCTAATTGTTATTTTCAGGAATATCAGCAGCTGGAATCTCAGGGATTTCCTCCAGGGTTTGTTCTGGTGTTTCAGGGATGCTTTGTTGGATTGTCCCATCTTGAAGGAGCTTAGAATCCGTTGAGCCTTCACCGGAAGACAGCGTAACATTGGAAATTAATATCAGCGCTAGCAATAGGGTAGCTAAAATCCATGTACTTCGATCAAGAAAATCTGAGGTCTTTTGAACTCCTCCCACTTGTTGAGTTCCTCCACCGAAAGAAGAGGAAAGACCACCACCTTTAGGATTTTGAACCATGACAACCAACACAAGAAGGAAGCATACAACTATAATAAGGGCGATAAAGATAGAAAATGTACTCATTAGGCTATTCTTTCAGTTTTTGTAATCTTTTGATTTCTTTAATTTGGTTTGCAAAGAAACTATTTTTTTCTGGATATTTCAAACCTAATATTTGATAGGCTTCAAGGGCTTTGTTATAGTTCTCTTGTTTTACAAAAACTTTAGCTAGAGTCTCAGTCATTAATTCTTCTGGAGCTGCCCAACTTTTTTCACTTAAATCCTCTGTGTTTTCTACATTTTTATCGGGGACTATTTTATTTTGCTTTGCTAAAAAAGCGTCGATCAATTCAAATTTAGCAGCAATTTCAGGTTGTTTTTCTGTAGTTTTCTTTGACTTAAGATAACGTGCCCATTCTGAAAAAACCCGGTTTTCTAGAGGAGTTTCTTTTGTAATTTCTGGGGTAATGTCTAACTCATTTTCTTGAGCGATTTCAGCGGAGGCTATTTCAGTCGTTGTATTTTCCTCAGGCTTTGTTTGAGGAGGGGTTTTTTTATGCTTCTTCTTTTTAGCTTTTTTTATTTGTGTTTCTATAAACTGATACAGTAGTTCCCGATCATAAGTTGCAATTGCTGTATGAGATAATGCTTTATCAAAACCGTCAGATTGTTGTTGCTGAAGTGCTTTTAGATAATATGCACGTGTTAAATGAAAGTTAGGAAATTGGAAAACAAGCGTTTCTAATTCTCGAAGATGATCCGCATCAGTAGGATCAAAATGATCCAAAAAGGAAACCAGTTTTTTAGCATCTTGAATTACCATTTTGCTAGTGTATCATTAAAGATGTCCTGTGTAATACGATCGAAGATTTCTTTATGTGCAGCATCAATAACATCATAAACCTGAAGTTCTGCTGGAAAATCATAAAAAAAGGAATAACTTTTCTTGTAATCGTCTTCTTCTTTTTTTGTGTTGAAAAAACGAAAAGCAACAGTCATTTTTAGTCGGTTTTGTGCAGCAGTATTATTTGCAGTTGCTGACATGGGAGTCACGCTATATTCTGTTATTTCCCCTTCGTAAATTAGATGCCCTTCTTGTGTTACCAAATTTAAATTGGTCTGGTTCATGATGATGTCTTGAAGCGCGTTTGTAAAATCATTATCCAGACCAGGTTCAACTGTTGAGCCTGGACGATTGCCTGCAAGATTTTCAAAAAAATTGACTTGAAAGGTAGTAACTCCAGGAGGTATGGATGCTCCCGTAAAGGAATAAATACCACAGGCTTGAAAACACAATGCCAAAAGCACGATCATGATTTTATTCTGACTCCACATCATTGAGATCAAATTGTTTTATTTTTCGGTATAAGGTTCGTTCTGAAATCCCTAATTCCTTTGCTGCTAATTTACGCTTTCCTTTACTTCTAATTAACGCTTGTTTAATCATTTCGAGTTCTTTTTCATGAAGTGACAAAGGTTCTTCTTCTTCAATCGTTTCTGCATAAGAATATTTATCCGCAGTATCTACTTTTGAAATCTCATGAGTTTCTGGGGTGTAAGGAACAGGGTCATGGCTCACGGTATCTGGGGACGGAGAATCGTCTTTACCGTATATTTTTTTGATCAAATTTTGATTGCTCTCATTCAATTCACTGCCTCCTCCGTTTTTTAATAAATCCAAGGTTAATTTTTTGAGATCGTTTAAGTCACTTTTCATGTCAAAAAGAACTTTGTAAAGGATTTCCCTTTCAGAGGAAAAATCACTTTCTCGTTCTTTTTTGTTGACTAAGGCGGGGAGTTGTGATTCACGATCGGGCAGATAATGACGAATTCGAGCGGCATTGATTTGACGCTCTTGTTCCAATACGGAGACTTGCTCAGCTACATTTCTGAGTTGACGAATATTTCCACTCCAACGATAGTCTGTAAGTAAAGCTTGAGCATGTTCGTCCAGTTGTATAGCGGGCATGTGATATTTTTGCGCAAAGTCTGCAGCAAATTTCCGAAATAGAAGAACAATATCTTCTTTGCGTTCTCTTAGTGGGGGAAGTGCAATTTCCACAGTACTTAAACGATAATATAAATCTTCTCTAAACTTGCCTTTGGCAATCGCGTCCATCATGTTTACATTGGTAGCTGCTACAATTCTGACATTGGTTTTTTGAACTTTGGAAGATCCTACTTTAATAAACTCTCCACTTTCCAAAACTCTCAAGAGACGAACTTGAGTTTGAAGAGGCAATTCTCCTACTTCATCCAAGAAAATAGTACCTCCGTCGGCAACTTCAAAATAACCTGCTCGCGTTTGTGTTGCTCCTGTAAAGGCTCCTTTCTCGTGACCGAAAAGTTCACTGTCTATAGTTCCCTCGGGGATGGCTCCACAATTTACAGCGATGTACTTGTTGTGCTTTCTATGAGAATATTGGTGTATGATTTTTGGAATACTTTCTTTTCCCACACCACTTTCTCCGATTACCAATACGGAGATATCGGTATTGGAAACACGTAGGCTTTTTTCTAAAGCGCGATTGAGTCCCAAATTATTTCCTATGATTCCGAAACGTTGTTTGACACTTTGTAATGAATCCATTTTTTAAACGTGATTTGAAAGTTGTACAGCTTCACCTATTAAGGTTGCTGAGGTACAGCTTGTGATTTTAACATCTACAAATTCCCCTATTTTATAATCTTCTTTTGGAAAAACGACTACGGTGTTTTGAGTGGTTCTACCACTCCACTTTTGATCCGAACGCTTTGAGGTTTTTTCTATTAAGACACAAACTACTTTACCCATAAATTGCTCGGTACGATAACGGCTGTGTTCTTGTTGTTTTGCAATAATTTCATTGAGGCGTTTTTTCTTGACGGACTCGGGAACATCGTCTTCTATTTTTCTTGCTGCTAAAGTTCCCGGACGTTCTGAATAGGCAAACATAAAACCAAAATCGTATTTGACATAATCCATTAATTCTAATGTATCTTGATGATCCTGATCTGTTTCAGTAGGGAAACCGGCAATCATGTCGTGGGAGATGCCACAATTTGGGATAATTTCTCTAATTGAATCAATCAGTTTAAAGTACGCTTCTCGGGTATGTTGCCGATTCATTTTTTTAAGTATGGCATTGCTTCCCGATTGGACAGGAAGGTGGATGTAGTTGCAAATGTTTTCATATTTTGCCATGACTTTTAAAACATCAAGAGACATGTCTTGAGGATTGGAAGTTGAAAAGCGAATTCTGATTTTAGGGTGTGCTTCAGCAACGAGACTCAGGAGGTCATCAAAACCTATTGCTGTTTTTTGTTGGAGTGGTGTCGCTTTATCAAAATCTTTTTTTAGACCTCCTCCGTACCAAAGATAACTGTCTACATTTTGACCTAAAAGGGTAATTTCTTTATAGCCTTTAGAAGCTAAATCTGAGGCTTCCTCTAAAATACTTTTAGGATCTCTACTGCGTTCTCTCCCTCGAGTAAAAGGGACAACACAAAATGTGCACATATTGTCGCAACCTCTGGTTATAGAAATAAATGCTGAGACACCGTTGGAGTTCAAACGAATGGGTGCAATATCTCCATAGGTTTCTTCTTTTGATAGAAGAACATTTACAGCTTCTCTTTCATGGGCAACTTCTTGAAGCAGGTTTGGGAGGTCTTTATAAGCATCGGGTCCAACCACCAGATCAACTATTTTCTCCTCTTCTAAAAATTTGTGCTTTAGACGTTCTGCCATACAACCTAGAACACCAACGGTCATCTTAGACTGATTTTTCTTTTTAGAATTGAAGTATTCCAATCGTTTGCGAACCGTTTGTTCGGCTTTTTCTCTTATCGAACAGGTATTTACTAAAACTAAGGAAGCTTGATCCAACTCTTCAGTAATGGTATATCCCTCTTTTGTCAAAATAGAAGCAACAACTTCACTGTCAGCAAAATTCATTTGACAACCATAACTTTCGATATAGGCTTTTTTGGTGGAAACCGATTTTGAGGATCCACTTGGACTAGGAGTTCCATTGTGTTCCAAAGGGTTTTTTTCCAATGATGGGGTTTCTTTTAAAGCCATAAATAGTTATAATGAGTTTTTGACCTAAGATTTTGTTTGCGAAATTACAAAAAACAGAACGATATTGCCATTTTGTCAGTCCTTAAAATCTTTGCCACAACACATGAGAACTAAAAAAGAAGGAGCGCCCAGTAAATTAGTGGGGAAGTTTGTGCATTATCATCCCATAGAGCCAAGTTCCTAGTAGCGCAAAAACTAAAACTACAAGAATGGGAAGAAAGCCTGCTCCTAAGAGTGTAAATATAGGACCTGGACATGCTCCTGAAAGCCCCCAACCTAAACCAAAGATAATTCCACCAATACTGTAGCGATAAAAGCTTTTGGTCTTGTCTGGAATGACGATAGGCTCCCCATAAGCTGATTTTAATTGAAACCTTTTGATACCTTGAGTTATTAATACTCCAAAAGCTAATGCCGAACCAATAATCCCGTACATATGAAAGGATTTGAATTGAAACATTTCGTATATGCGAAACCAAGAGGCTGCTTCCGATTTAAACATTACTATTCCGAAGAAGATACCTATAAGTAGAAATGATAGATGTCTCATAATTATAAAATGTAAGGGAGTAAGAAGTGATTCATGAAAAGGCCGCCAATAAAAAATCCAATTACTGCGTAAAGCGAAACCAACTGAAGGTTGCTCAATCCAGAAATGGCATGACCAGAGGTACAGCCTCCAGCATAACGGGCACCAAACCCTACGAACAAACCTCCAAGAGCGAGTGCGCTGAAAACTTTTGGCTTTAGAAAGTTAGTTAGACTAAAAAGTTCTTCAGGTAAATAAGCTTTACCAGCACTTTTTATGTTGAGTTGATGCAGTTTTGCAATAGTGTCTTTGTGAATCAGAACACTGGAATCTGCAGTAAGATATGTGGAAGCAATCCAGCCTCCTATTATGGCACCTGCAGCAACCAGCAGATTCCACTGTTGTTTTTTCCAGTCCAACTTAAAAAAATCACTTTGGTTTCCTGCGCCACAAATAGTGCAGAGTGTTCTCAAGTTTGATGACATACCAAAGCTTTTACCAAAATACAATAGTAAAAAGAGAATTAATGCAATCAAAGGCCCCCCCACATACCAGGGCCACGGGTTCATTATCCAGTCCATAAAAATAGTAGTTAAAGTTAATTTAAAGTGTTGAAGGACAAACGTAGTCCGTGGTTTTCATTCCACTTTTTTTAATGGCTCCAAAGCCTCCCTTGATATCGATAAGGTTGTGAATACCCCTGCTTTTTAATATAGATGCAGCAATCATACTTCGATACCCTCCAGCACAATGAATGTAGAAAGGGCTTTCCGTGGGAAAGTCATTCATATGCTCATTGATAAAATCTAAAGGAGTGTTTTTTGCATCGGGGAGGTGTTCTGAAAGATATTCTCCAGGTTTGCGAACATCAAAAAGGGTTAGCTTTTCTTTTTCACTTAACACCTTTAAATGATTTGAATCAATGCCATCTACTGTGTCAATAGCTCTTCCTTCACTTTTCCATGCCTCTAGTCCTCCCTCTAGAAAGCCAAGGGTATTGTCAAATCCAACGCGAGCCAAACGGGTAACCGTTTCTTCTTCTCTACCTTCAGGAGTAATTAAAAGAATAGCTTGCGACACATCACCGATCATCGCTCCAACCCAAGGTGCAAATCCTCCATCGATTCCGATAAAAATTGATTGTGGAATGTGGCCCTTAGCAAAGTCATCTTGATTTCGAACATCAAGAATTATGGCTCCTTTTTGATTAGCAAGTTCTTCAAAAACTTTTGGTTTTAGAGGAGTAGTACCAGATTGAAGTACGGTATCTAAATCCTGATATCCTTCTTTGTTCATTTTTACATTTAAAGGAAAATATTGTGGAGGAGGAAGGAGTCCATCAGTAACTTCTTTGATAAACTCCTCTTTAGTCATATCTGCACGGAGTGCATAATTGGTTCTTTTTTGTTCTCCAAGTGTTCCTACAGTTTCTTTGCTGAGATTTTTTCCACAGGCTGAACCGGCTCCATGTGCAGGATATACCAAGACATCATCTGCAAGAGGCATGATTTTTTTCCTCAAACTTTCATAAAGTATGCCTGCCAGATCTTCTTGGGTCATATGGTTTGCTTTTTGTGCTAAATCAGGTCTGCCTACATCTCCTAGGAAAAGAGTATCTCCACTGAATATGGCAAGGTCTTTTTGAGTTTTATCTCTCAGGAGATAAGTCGTACTTTCCATCGTATGCCCTGGTGTGTGTAAAACGGTAAGGGTGAGGTCTCCAATTTTAAATTCTTGTTGATCTTTTGCAATTAGCGCGTCAAATTCTGTTTTAGCGAGAGGACCATATACGATGGTAGCACCCGTTTCTTTTGCAAGAGTAACATGCCCGCTAACAAAGTCTGCATGAAAATGAGTCTCAAATATATATTTGATTTTTGCATTGTTTTCTTTAGCCTTTTTTACGTAAGGTTTTACCTCTCTTAAAGGGTCAATTATTGCAGCCTCTCCTTGGCTTTCAATGTAATAAGCTCCTTGTGAGAGACAGCCAGTATAGATTTGTTCAATAGTCATATTTCAAATTTATGTCAATTTAATTTATAGGTTACTTTGTCCACTGAGTTTTTTCTGAAGGGGTGTTTTTTTACAAATACCATCAAAACTATCTGTTGCATCCCCAGAAGTAATGAATAGATTTTCTTTTTTGAGTACGTGAATCAGTTTACTCTTGATTATTAAATCTCGTGCTGGACCAATTGCACCAACTATCATAACACGAATGTTTTTTTTCTGCAACTTTTTTATGAGCACAACAAGTTGTTCTGTGGCTGTACTGTCAATGTAATTTATAGCTCGTGCATTGATTATGAAGCCCCTCACTTTGCCTTGTTTTTTCTCTATGGTATTTAATACCAATTGTTTGAAGAATTGGATATTACCGAAAAAGAGCTGCGCATCAAACCTCAAAATAATAAGATCGTCTCTAACTACTACTTCATCAGGAAAGCGAGCAATGTTTTTAAAATAATTAGTTGTACCAATACGACCCAAAAAAGCATAATGTGGTTTAGAGGTGCGGTAAACTAACAAGAGTAATGATAAAATTATTCCAAAAAGGATCCCTTGGGAGATTCCTATAAAAAGGGTGAGCATGAAAGTGAGTATTAATACAGCAAATTCATCTTTTCTACTTCTGTACAATCTCAATGCGTATTTTAAATCAATGAGATTAAATACAGCAACTATGATAATGGCTCCCAAAACAGCTTTTGGCAAGAAATAAAACCAATCTGTGAAAAAACTTAAAGTGATGCCAACAATTAATGCGCTAATAAGTGCGGCAAAACCAGTTTTGGCTCCTGCCTGATTATTTACTGCCGTTCTTGAAAAGCCCCCTGTGGTTGGATAAGACTGAAATAAGGAACCAATCATATTAGACGCTCCTAATGCAAGGAGTTCCTGATTGGGATTAAGTTCGTATGATTTGTGTTTTTCTTGGATTGCTTTTGCTACAGATATAGCTTCCATGTAAGCAACAATCGCAATAGTAAATGCAATTGGGAATAATTGTTTTACAATCGTCCAATCTAATACGGGAAGACTAAAAGAGGGGAGTCCTTCAGGAATAGAGCCAACCACCGCTACTCCCTGTTGATTTTGCTGACTAAAATATACCCACAAACTCCCCACCAGAACGGCAATCAATGCCGAAGGAATTTTAGCGTTCCACTTCTTGATCAAAATAATGAGTAACATACTTGATATTCCAATTACCAGTGTAGGTAAATGGATTGTGTGATCTGAATGGAACAGTGAGGTAACAAAAAGATGAAGTTTATTGCTTTGTGCTATGGGAATTCCGAAAAGGTGTTTTATTTGACTTAATCCTATAATGATCGCTGCAGCAGAGGTAAATCCACTGATAACGGGTTTGGATAAAAAGTCAACGATGAACCCCATTTTAAAAAGGCCTAGTGAAAACTGAATTGCTCCCATCAGCAATGCTAATAGAATAGCCATTTGAATGTATTGACTTGGATCCAGGATGCTCATTGTCCCCAATCCCGCAGCTACTAAAAGCGAATCCATTGCTACAGGCCCAACAGATAATTGTCGGGATGTTCCCAATACCGCATAGATTATTTGTGGAACAAGAGCTGCATATAAACCATAAATAGGTGGAAGCCCCGCAATTAAAGCATAAGCCATACCTTGAGGAATGAGCAGAACAGCCACTGTAATTCCTGCCAGCAAATCGCTTTTTAAATCAACAGATTTGTAATCTGTTATCCAAGTCAATATGGGAAAATAGTTTTTCAGCTTTTATTTTTTTCAAAATTAAGATACTTCTTACGAACGGACGTAACTTTAGTTACATCTTCAAAGTTAATTGAGTAAAGAAATAGTATTTCTTCCTAGTTTGAGAAGGCCTTCATTTTCTAACTGCTTGAGCAAACGTGAAATGACTACTCTAGAGGAATTTAAATCTGTAGCGATTTCTAGATGGGTAATATGAAGTTTGTTGTCATTTGTGTGTTTTACTTTTTCTTCTAAATAATTTCTCAGTCGGTCATCTAATTTTAAAAAAGTTAATGCATCAATTGCTTTTAACATTTCGTTCAGCCGGTTTTGGAAGTTTTCAAAGATAAACGTCCTCCAGGATTTATATTTTGTAAGCCAAAGATCCATCAGATTAACAGGTATCATAATCAGACTTACATCAGATTCACACAGCGCACGGATTTCACTCTTGGACTGATCAAGACAACAATTTAATGTCATCGCACAAGTATTGCCAAACTCTACAAAATACAGAAGTAATTCATCTCCCGAATCGTCTTCTCTTACAATTTTGATAACCCCATCTAAAATTAATGGAATGTGCTTAATGGATTCTCCGATGTCAATCATTAATTCTCCTTTGGCAACTTTTTTATGGATACCTACGCGCTGAATTTCATCAAGTAAGTTGGGTTCAAAAAGGTGCTTTATAGGAGAAAAATCTGCAGTTTGGATGGACATCTTGTTTATTATTTTGCTGAATAAAATGGTTAAATAAGGAGGTAAATTTAATACAAGACGGCTTCAAAATTTGATAGTTACAAAAAAACTTACCTACTTTTGTCATCAAAATTTTTATTCCATGGCCAAAAATTTAGTAATAGTAGAGTCTCCAGCGAAGGCGAAAACCATCGAAAAGTTTTTAGGAAAGGAGTATAAAGTAGCCTCAAGTTTTGGTCATATAGCAGACCTTCCCTCTAAAGAACTTGGAGTTGATGTAAGCGGAGATTTTTCTGCAAAATACATTGTTAGTAGCGACAAGAAAAAAATAGTTACGGAGCTCAAGAATATGGCAAAAAAGGCCGAAACAGTTTGGCTAGCTAGTGATGAAGACCGTGAAGGAGAAGCAATAGCATGGCATTTATCCAATACATTAAATCTTTCTCAAGCCAACTCCAAGCGAATTGTTTTTTCTGAAATTACTAAAAAAGCCATTTTAAAAGCCATCGAAAACCCCCGTGATATTGACTATAATCTGGTCAATGCACAGCAAGCAAGAAGAATTTTAGACCGTCTTGTGGGGTATGAGCTTTCCCCTGTTTTGTGGCGCAAGGTAAAGGGGGGCTTATCAGCAGGAAGAGTTCAATCCGTTGCCGTAAGAATTTTGGTAGAGAGAGAAAGAGAAATCAGAAATTTCTCACCTGAACCAAGTTTTAAGACTCAAGCTATTTTTCAAACAAAGAATCAAAAAAATATTTCTTCACAATTACAAAAACTCTTCTCCACTGTAGAAGAGGCCAGCTCTTTTCTTGAAAAAAATAAAGAGTCAAGCTTTAAGGTGAGTGATGTAAAAAACCGACCAGCTAAAAAAAGCCCTGCACCTCCTTTTACAACCTCTACGCTACAACAGGAGGCATCGAGAAAACTGTACTTTTCTGTAAGTAAAACCATGACCATTGCACAAAGACTTTACGAAGCGGGATACATTACCTATATGAGAACCGACAGTGTAAATCTTTCTGATGAAGCTCGAAATGAAATACAAAAACAGATTGGATTGGAATATGGAGAAAAGTATCAACAAGAAAGGCATTTTAAAACAAAAAATAAAGGAGCGCAAGAAGCACACGAAGCCATAAGGCCTACTAATTTTTCAAAAAAGAAACTCAATATTGATTATGATCAGGCGCGGTTGTACGAGTTGATCTGGCGCAGAACCGTTGCCTCTCAAATGACCGATGCAGCACTGGAACGAACTCAAATAACAATTGAAGCAAATACGCATTCCTACCCTTTCACTGCCAAAGGAGAAGTTGTCACCTTCGATGGATTTTTAAAACTATATATGGAAGGTGTAGATGATGAGGTAGATGAGGATAACGTAATACTTCCCAAGGTAACTATAGGAGAACAACTCCAATTAAACCAAATGATTACTACAGAGCGCTTTTCTCGACCTCCTTATCGATATTCCGAAGCCTCATTAGTAAAAAAAATGGAGGAATTAGGGATTGGAAGACCTTCTACTTATGCCCCTACAATTTCTACAATTCAAAACAGAAATTATGTTGAAAAAGGAGCTTCTGAAGGCACAACAAGAGCTTACCTCCAACTGACCCTAAAAGAGGGATCCATAAAAGAGAAAAAACTAAGTGAAATGGTTGGAGCCGATAAGGGAAAACTAGTTCCCACAGATATTGGGATGATTGTTAATGATTTTTTGGTAGAAAACTTTGACACTATTTTAGATTTTAATTTTACTGCTCAGGTAGAACAAAACTTTGATGACATTGCCAAAGGAGGAAAAGATTGGACTCAAATGTTAAAAGGGTTTTATGGACAATTTCACAATACAGTAGAACACGTAAAGGAAAATGCTCAGCGAGAATCTGGAGAACGAGTTCTAGGAGTTGACCCAAGATCAGGAAGAACAGTTAAAGTGCGCTTAGGAAAGTTTGGTCCAATAGCACAAATTGGAGATCCTGAAGAAGAAGAAAAGCCAATTTTTGCTAGCTTAGGTCCCAATCAACAACTGGAGAGTGTCCGTTTTGAAGAAGTGATGCAACTCTTTGAAATGCCTAAAACAATAGGGCAATACCAGAATGAAGAAATAAGCGTAAACAATGGAAGATTTGGCCCCTATATTAAACACAAGGGTATTTTTGTATCCCTGCCTAAAGGGATGCTTCCTACAGAGGTGGACATGGATACAGCCATTAGTCTTATTGATGAAAAACAACGTGCAGATGCTCCGATATATACCTATAAAAATCTACCTGTAACTAAAGGAGTAGGTCGTTTTGGTCCATTTTTAAAATGGAGTGGTTTGTTTATCAATGTCAATAAAAAATACGATTTTGATAATTTAAGCAATCAGGATATCGAGACCTTGATTGATGAAAAAATTCAAAAGGAAAGAGATAAAATTGTTCACGATTGGAGTGATGCAGGTATACGAGTAGAAAAAGCACGCTGGGGAAGACATCATATCATCCGAGGTAAACAAAAAGTCGAGATTGGAAAAGAAATTGATGCCCTAGGAATGTCCTTAGAAGAAGCAGAAAAATATCTTGGCGCAACTAAAGGAAAAACCAAGGGTAAAGCGACTAAGAAGAAATGAGCCTTGAATTATTAGTGCCTGTAGATAACGAAGCTACTCTAAGTTTATCAATGCTTCCCAAACAAGTTTTGGGAAAAAATATAGACATACACACAGAGGGTTCTGGGCTTCCAGAATTGAAGGGCATACAAATTGCCCTAATTGGTCTGTCTGAACAACGCAATAGTTTTTTTACAAATTCGCACTATGACCTTATTCAATTTAGAAAAGCCCTATACGAATTATATCCTGGAAATTGGAATCTAAAAATTGCTGATCTCGGGGATTTACCCAATGGCGCAAAAGTAGAAGACACCTATTTTGCGGTAAAAGAAATTGGGTATCACCTAAAACAAATGAATATCATTCCCATATTTATAGGAGGTAGTCACGATTTAATTTTTCCTTTATACCAAGTGTTTCAAGAGTTTAAACAATTGGTTAATATGGTTTCTGTAGATCGATCTTTTGATTTCTCACAGGAGGATGAACTCATTTCTGGTCGCTCTTACATGAGTAAAATAATTATGGATAAACCCAACGTGTTAAATAATTACACCAATTTGGGTTATCAGAGCTATTATTGCGCAATCGAGGAGAAAGATTTGATGGATAAATTGTATTTCGATGGAATCCGTTTGGGCCAATTGTTGGATGATGTAAAACTTAGTGAACCGGTTTTTAGAGACGCAGATATTGTGGGATTTGACATGAAGTGTTTGTCTTGGGAAGCCCTTGCCGACCCTCTTAAAGGAATGCCTAATGGAATTGATTCCAGAACAGTATGTGCAATGTCTCGTTATGCAGGAATTAGCGATAGAGTAAGTTTTTTGGGTCTGTACGAGCTAGTTTCAACCCCTATGATGGAAAAACTTCTCGCTCAAATGATTTGGTATTTCATAGAAGGAGTTCAATATCGCTTCGGAGAATATCCCGTAAATACCAAGGACGAATTTTTAAAATATACTGTTGCACTTTCAGATCAAACAATGGTCTTTTTTAAAAGCGAAAAAAGCCAACGTTGGTGGATGGAATTAACAAATGATTCACATTTAGATAATAAAACAAAAACTAAAGCGTTATTAGCTTGCACCGAAAAGGATTATGAGTCTGCCACTAAGGATAAAATACCTGAAAGATGGTATAATGCAGTTAGAAGGTTACATTAGAGGGCGGGCAAAATTTAAATTAAATAGGTGCCAAACACTCGAATATCGAGCTATGTTTAAAATTATAGTAAAAAAATAACTAGTTTTATGTTGTATTAAAACATAACACGCGTTTTAATAAATAATTAATGAAAAGACTTTTAGTTTTATTGACCCTTTGCTTCGTAGTGGTTTCTTGCGGGAATAAAAACAGAGGCGAACTTATTGGAGTAAAACAAAAAAAGTGGTTCGGAGAAAAACCTTTCGGTATGGTACTTATAGAAGGAGGAGCATACATAATGGGAAAATCAGACGAAGATCTGGCACAACTCCAAAATGCTCCAGCAAAAACAGTAACCGTACCTTCATTCTACATGGATGAGACTGAAATTACCAATAGCGAATACCGCCAATTTGTTTATTGGGTAAAAGACTCTGTAGCTTTATCCTTACTAGCACGTAAAGCCGATGAGTTAGAACTGGGGGTAGACAATAAAGACGGAATTGGAGAATTTGCTTTTCAAGATGCCGATACTACCAAACTCAATGAGTTTCAGAAGTACATGAGAGAAAATTATTACGATGTTTCTGAAGATTTATATGCTGGACGTGCTTTAAATTGGGACGCAGATCTTACTTGGAACACAGAAGACTATTACGACAAAAACTATGCAGAGGTGATGGATTCACTCTATTTACCTCCTGAGCTTTGGTATAATGGTGAAATTAAACTTGATGTTACAAAACTAGTTTATGCTTATACCTGGTTTGATGCTGAAAGTGCAGCCGCAGAGTCTAAAAGAAAGCGTCAACAATTCATTGACAGAAAACCATTTATCAAAAAAGAGGAAATCCAAATTTATCCCGACACTACAGTTTGGATTAAAGACTTTACTTATTCCTACAACGAACCGATGCACAACGACTACTTTTCTCACCCTGCTTATCAGGATTATCCAGTGGTAGGAGTATCATGGACTCAAGCTGTGGCTTTTTGTAATTGGAGAACAAATTTTAAGAATGGATATCAACGAGAAAAAGGAAAGCCCAATGTGAGTCGCTTCCGACTTCCTAATGAGGGAGAATGGGAATATGCGGCACGAGGTGGAATCCCTTCGGGTACCTACCCATGGGGGTCTCCATATCTCCTTAATGATCGCGCTTGTTTCCTTGCAAACTTTAAGCCTCTTCGTGGGGATTATGCAGTAGATCAAGCTGTTTACACCGTTGAAGCGAAATCCTATTTACCCAATGATTATAATTTGTATAACATGGCTGGAAACGTAGCAGAGTGGACCAATTCCTCCTACAATTCCGAAGCATATGAATACGTAGCATCACTTAATCCAAACATGTCTTTCGATAATGAAAATAGAAAAGTAGTTCGAGGAGGCTCTTGGAAAGATGTAGCTTATTTCTTACGTGTAAGTTCTCGTGACTATGAATATTCAGACACTGCGAGAAGTTATATTGGCTTTAGAACCGTGCAAGATTACTTAGGTTCACAAAAAGTTAAAATCAAATAGGCTGCATATATCGTATAACTTTAATATATTTAGTCAATAAAAATCAATTAAAATGACAGATAAAGCTTTAAACAAACGCTTGCGTAGTAAAGTAGCTATGCACATGCTATTCGGACTTGGAGGTGCAGTCGTAATTATCGGTGCACTTTTTAAAATTTTACACCTTGAAATAGGACCCATTACAGGGGGACTAGTATTAGGACTTGGTTTAGGTACTGAAGCACTTATTTTTACTGTTGCAGCACTCAACACAGGTGAAATTAAAGAAGAACATCAAGACTTTGTAAAGAAAGTAAAAGGTGCTGGACCGACTAAAAGTTCTGGAGGTGGCGAACAAGGTCTTTCTTCAAAAATTGATGCGCTAATGCAAGAAGCTAAGTTGGATGTTAATCTGATGAACTCATTAGCGAAGAGCATTAAAGACCTGGAGAGTTCTGCCAAAGCACTTTCTCCGGCCTCTGAAGCTGCGTCAGCATCACAGACCTATTCGCAAGAATTAGCCAAAGCAGCAACACAACTTGAGCAGCTTAATGCTAATTACCAAAAACAAATAATGGTCAATCAAAACGCAGACCAATTAAAACAACAAATGGAGAGTTTATCAGCAAACCTAGTAGCATTAAATAATGTGTATGGTGGTATGCTTAATGCGATGTCTAAAAAATAAATAAGAAATGGCTGGAGCTAAAGAAACCCCCAGGCAGAAACTGATCAGCTTGATGTATCTGGTCTTTATCACTATGCTTGCACTTAATGTAAGTAAAGAGGTATTAGACGGTTTTGGTCAAATGTTTGTTAAGATCAAAGACGCCAACGAACGTATATCCGAAAGTAATGCATTGCTTTATGAAAATATAAGTGTAAATGCGGAAGAGAAAGGCGGAAAATGGATTGGTCATAAACGAACTGCTGAAGAAATCAAAAAAGAATCGGATGATTTTTTTAATGAGATTCAAAGAATTAAAAATGTTATTACAGAGAAACAAAAAGAAAAAGATCCTGAATTAAAAGAATACGCACAAATGGATAAGGGAGAAGCCCTTGATGTAATATGGTTTAAGGAGGGTAGTGATCAAGCTAAAAATGAATTTATCGAAATGATCCAAAACTATCGAGGTCGTGTAATTCAGGTTTTTGGTAGTCAATATCCTGAATACATAGAAATGGTGGAAGCACGATTTTTCACGGGAGATATGAATAACAATATCAAAAATCGAGATAATATAGATGAACCTTGGTTAAACGCTAGTTATCAGGGTTTCCCTTTAATATCCTCTTTGGCAAAACTTACTTTGATGCAAAACGACATACGTCAAACCGAGCATGATGTGCTTACAACACTAATGGGTAAAGAGCTTAAAATGTCTTCTAAAGTTAATTCAAATAACTATTCGAGTATGTTATTAACTGAGAAGGGTGCTTATTACCCAGGTGAGGTATTCGACGGAAGTGTAATTCTTGGAAGAAAAGGAGGTGCTCAAAATCCTAACTCTGTAGAATTGAAATTAGACGGAAGAAATCTTACTGAAAATGATTATCAACTAATACCAGGCGGAATTAAACTCAAAGTTAATTCAGGAAATCCCGGAGACCACACAATAAGTGGAGATTTAGTATTTTTAAACGAGGGTGAAGAATCACGTATCCAAGTAAATCAAACTTATACTGTTATTTCAAAACCTAATTCTGCGGTTATTTCTGCTGATAAAATGAATGTAGTATACAGAGGCGTTCAAAACCCAATAACTATTTCTATACCTGGCATTCAAGATTCTAAGGTACAAGCTTCAGCCCCTGGATTAAAGAGAGTAAGAGGAAGCAAATACAACCTTTTTCCTGGAAAAGGGCGTGAAGTAAAAATAAATGTTTCTGGAACTCTTCCAGATGGAAACAGAGTTTCCTCAGTATCAACTTTTAGAATCAAAGATATACCAAAACCAGCAGGTTACTTTAGGGGACAGTCCGGGTCCTTTACAATACCTAAATCTAGTTTAGAAAGAGGAACAGTAGAAGCGCGTTTAGAAGATTTTGATTTTGACTTACCATTAGAAACTAAATCTTTTCGTTTTAGAGCACCGGGACAACCTAGTATGGTTATTAAAGGTAATAGATTAGATAGAAAAGCGATAAATACACTCAGTCGTATAAAAAATGGACAAACTGTTATTATTTCTGATATAGAAGTAATAATTCCAACTAATCCAAGTTATAAGTTAAAACAGACCTCACCAATCTCGATTACAATTAATTCTTCACTTATTAAGTCAGGAATAGAAGGTAATCAAAAAATGATTATAGATGATGATAATGGTAAGATTTCAATTACTGAATTTAAAGTTTTAAACGAAGTAGGCTCAAGAGTTGGCTTATTAGCTTTGT
>JALRDC010000010.1 GCA_023262245.1 Flavobacteriaceae bacterium | reverse complement strand
GTTTTGACAAAAGACCAAAGGAATTACCAACCAGTTGTTTTCAGTACCTACTTTTCCATCTTCTCTGTGGTATCCCAAAAATTGTTTTTTTACGTATTTTTTATAAAGAGGCGGATTCCAATCATAATTAGAAGTAGTTTTCGGAACCGAATAGGCTTGGGTCTCATGAGTAATATTTTGAGTGCTTATTGCGGCCCCTTTTAAAATTTTAGCTGTTGCCTTTCCAACCACAACTCCATACATCAGCACTTCTTCATCAATTTCAAAATCCTTGATTGCTACTTTGTGTTTAGCCTTTATCTCTTCGATGAGTTGAATAGAAGTCTGATCCGAAATTATACTCGCTCCTTTTTCCAAATCGGATAATGCAACTAGAACATTGTCACGAGGATGTATTTTTAAAGTCTTTGGTTTTAGGTTCATAAATTCAAGTGGTTCCTATAAAAATATCATTAAAAAATTGAAAAAGAAGTTCTAAATCAAATCATGCTTTAATGTAAAATTAAATTTTCCAAGACATCACAAGCTTGGAACTTCTGTTTGATGATCCTCGTAATAAGCTTTTTGATTGATTAAGGCTTTGTGCATCTTTATAATTTCCGATTGATACGTGGGATTATTAAATAGATTCGTGAGTTCTTGAGGGTCCTTTTGCAAATCGTAAAATTCCCAGCTAGGATC
The DNA here is from genome assembly GCA_023262245.1 of Flavobacteriaceae bacterium. Lineage (GTDB taxonomy): Bacteria > Bacteroidota > Bacteroidia > Flavobacteriales > Flavobacteriaceae > MS024-2A. Next base: position 22,304 of record JALRDC010000010.1, on the reverse strand, counting down.
AGTTTCTTTTTGGTTTGCGCTTTTCATTTGAAGGGGTTTTCCGTAATAATGAATCAGCTTGTATCTGTTACTGCGAATTCCAAAATGTGCTGGTCGGTCTGGACTGTGTTCCCAATATCTGTAGTAAGTATATGCTCTACCCTCGGATTGATCCTCTTTTAAAAGAGCTCTAAAGCTCTCCCCCTGAATGTGTTCAGGAATAGGGACTTGAGCATAATCTAAAAGTAATGCTGGTATATCAATATTCATTAAAAGTGCCTTGTTTCTCTTGTTTTGTGGAAGATCTTTGGGGTAACGAATTACAAAAGGCATTCGGGAAGATTGCTCTAACATCATGCGTTTGTCAAAAAATCCGTGCTCGCCTAAAAAATACCCCTGATCTGAGGTATAAATGATTAAAGTGTTTTCCAACTGGCCACTTTTTTCAAGACCTGCTATGATTTTTTCAATATTATCATCTATAGCAGCTCCACACCTAATAAAATCTTTGACAAATTTTTGATATGATTTTTTTCTGATTTCAATGCTGTCCAACCCTGCCACTTCAAAAGGCATTCCGGGATAATCTGTCCAAAATTTATCGGGCTCGGCTTGATAGCGAAGCCACCTTTTGGTTAGATTTTCTAGTAATTGGCCCTTAAAGGTCCTCCCCGTTTCAGAGGGGTAGGGCTCAAATAAGGAGGTCGGCTCTGGAAGTTCGACCGACTCTAAAAGTGAAGCATGTCGTTCAGGATAATGAAAAGGTTCATGAGTTGCCTTAAAATGTGTCATCAAAAAAAAGGGTTTTTCTGGATCTTGTTGAGCAATCCACTCTAAAGATTCATCTCCAATTATATCTGAAGAAAATCCTTTTTGCTCTTTCCCACCTTTCCAGCCATATTCCCAATTTTCAGCAGTTTTAAATACAGGATCAAAATACCTTCCTTGTCCTGGCAATACTTTGTAATAATCAAAACCTGTAGGTTCTTCTTTAAGGTGCCATTTCCCAATAATCCCTGTTGCATAACCTGAAGCAGAGAGCATTTTAGCAATATTAAGCGTGTCAGGAGCTAATGCATCGCCCAGAGTATAAACCCCATTCTTGTGACTCATTACCCCGGTGAGTATTGCTGCCCTAGAAGGAACACATATTGAATTGGTACAAAACATATTTTCCAATGTCACCCCTTCTGAAGCCAGTCTTTTGATTCCATTGTTTTTCACAAAAGGGGCTAATGCACCGCCGTAGATCCCCCACGCTTGAGATGTGTGATCGTCGGACATGATGAATAAAATATTTGGTCGCTCAGGGGCTTTAGAAGTACATGAGCCTAATAAAATTGTCAATCCAATAATGGCTGATAAAAGTTTGTGGGTACGCATATTTTTTTCTTTTATACAAGATAGTAACAATATTTTGAGAATAAAAAATGAGTATTTAAAACCTTTATCAAAGCTCATTTTGTTTCTGTTTGTAAATACCTTAGCTTTAATAAGATAAAATTTGTCGATTAGGAGTTTTCACAACTTCACTATTTTTTAATAATCTAAAAAAAAAATCTAGCCATTAAAGCAAATGAAAAAAATTATCTTTCTTTTATACCTAATTATAACCGCTTGTTCAAGCAACAGTGAAATAAAACCTCAGGTTATTGCCTATTACGCAGGTGATGAACAATCCATAGAAAAATTTGATTTAACTGGTGTGGATCAAGTTATCTATAGCTTTCTGCATTTAAAAGGAAATGAATTGGCTATAGACAATGACAAAGACAGTCTCACATTAGTGAATATTGTGAATCAAAAAAAGAACTACCCTAATTTAAAAGTCTTAGTTTCTTTAGGAGGCTGGGGAGGTTGTGAAACATGTTCTGAAGTGTTTAGCTCGCAAGCCAACCGCATTGCATTTGCAAAATCAACTGCAAGAATAATTGACTCCTATAAGGCAGATGGAATCGATCTAGATTGGGAATATCCCGCTATTTCAGGTTATCCTGAGCATAAATATCAGACTGAAGATCGAGAAAATTTTACCGATTTAGTGGTACAATTAAGAAAATACATGAGAAAAGGAGACATCCTGAGCTTTGCCGCTGGAGCTTCATCACGCTTTATTGAAAATTCTATTGAATGGGATAAGGTCATGCCACTTGTTGATAATGTCAATCTAATGACTTATGACTTTTATGGTTCTGGATCTACAAAAACAGGGCACCATACAGCCCTGTCTGACAATGAATTTCAAAAAAGATCTGCTGCGTCTTCCATAAATGCTCTAATTGAGAAAGGGGTAGATCCTAAACAAATTTTTATTGGAGGAGCTTTCTACATCAAAACTTTTAAAAATGTAGCAAACATCAATAGAGGTTTAAATCAAAATGCAGATTGGAATCGAAGTTATAATCAGATTAATTTTGAAGAGATACGTTCTAATTTCGACTTTTATTGGGATGATCAAGCTCAAGCACCTTTTGCTTATGATAGTGTTAATAAAATTTTTGCCACCTTTGACGATCATCAATCTATAAAGCTAAAATCTCAATATGCATTAGAGCATGAATTGGGTGGAATTATGTTTTGGCAACTTATGAATGATAAAAAACAAAATGGGTTGTTAAAAACAATGGTGCATGAAATCAAGGGATCTGAATAACAAATATATCTGGTTTTCTTTTAAAAAAACTTACACAAAACGACTTTAAATGAACCTATTATGACTTCAAAATTTTATACAATCGCATTGTTGTTTTGCCTGCTTTTTTTCTTAAAATGCAAAAATATTAAAGAAGAAAAACCAAAACAATCCTTGGTTTCGATTGAAAAATCTTTTTTTGGAACTACCAAAGACAATAAAAAGGTCTTCCAGTATCGAATCCAAAATAAACTCGGAATGTGCATAAGTGTGCTAACTTATGGGGGCATCATAAATTCTTGGACTGCTAAAGATAAAAATGAAAATTATCAAGATATTGTATTAGGCTATAACACCCTAGAAGAATACGAACTAAGCAGCCCATATTTTGGAGCCATCATAGGAAGGTATGGAAATCGAATTGCAAATGGAAAATTTGATTTAAATGGAATCACTTACAACCTAGCTACAAATAACAATGCCCATCATCTTCACGGAGGAATAAAAGGCTTTGATAAGGTTGTTTGGGAGGCTAAAGAGATCATAACTGATTCCACCGCTGCAGTGGAATTGAGTTATTTGAGTAAAGATATGGAAGAAGGATATCCAGGAAATCTTAATGTAAAAGTAATTTATAGTTTAAATAATCTCAATCATCTTAAAGTGAACTATGAAGCTACTACAGACAAACCAACTATAATAAATCTTACTCAGCATACCTATTTCAACCTTTCAGGAAATTTTGATCAGAATATTTTAGAACACGAATTAGTAATCAATGCAGATTCGTTTTTACCTGTAGATGCGTCTTTAATACCTACGGGTGAAATCAGAAACGTTCAAGGCACCCCTTTTGATTTCAGGAACCCAAAAAAAATTGGTGTTGATATTGATAAAACAAGTACACAATTATTAAATGGATTGGGTTACGATCATTGTTGGGTATTGAATGATGAGGATCAAGATATGAAGTTTGTAGCTTCAGCCTATGAGGACAAGTCCGGCAGATTACTTAAAATCTACTCTAGTGAACCTGGAGTTCAATTTTATTCAGGAAATTTCTTAGATGGATCTTTAGCCAGTAAGAATAACGGCTTTTATAAACATAGAACTGGCTTTTGTCTTGAAACACAACATTTTCCAAATTCACCAAACGAGAATACTTTTCCCTCTACAGAACTCTATCCTGATGAAGTATACAAATCACAAACCATCTTCAAACTTCTTCTTAAATGATCTAATTTTTAAATTATTAATAACTCACAAGAAATTAATACATTTAGATAAGACAATTAACATCAAACTCCTACAAAAATGAAAATACACAACCTTTTATTTGTTGGTCTTTTAAGTTTATTTATACAGTGTCAAAATCACACGGTCACTACTTTAGGAGACCGATGGTCTGAGGAAAAAGCCTGGGAATGGCACAAAGAAAATGGATGGAGAGTTGGTACAAATTTTAATCCCAGCACAGCAATCAACCAATTAGAATTTTTTCAAGAAGCTACATTTGATATAGAAACGATAGATCGCGAGTTGAGTTGGTCAGCAGATTTAGGAATGAGTATTCACCGTGTCTATCTCCATAATCTTTTATGGGATCAAGATTCCATTGGTTTTTTAAATCGATTGGAAGATTATCTCAAAACCTCAGAAAAATACAAAATCAAAACCATGTTTGTTTTATTGGATGATGTTTGGAATCCTTCCCCAAAACTTGGTCCTCAACCTGAACCAATCCCTTATGTTCATAATTCGGGTTGGGTGCAAGCTCCTGGAGCCAAAATTTTAGGAGATTCGCTTCGTCATCATGAATTAAAAAACTACATCAAAGGAGTAGTCCAACATTTTGCTAATGATAAAAGAGTCATTGCCTGGGATCTCTATAATGAACCTGATAATGTTGCAACTCAACCAGGTCTTGCGGATCTGGAAATTCAAGATAAATATATTTATTCTTATTCGCTCATTAAAAAAGTAGTCCGTTGGGTTCGTGAAGTCAACCCTTCGCAACCCATAACCATGGGGCTTTGGAAAGGTGATCACACAATTTGGGGATCAATTGAAAAATTAAGGCCTTTAGAACGATTTATGGTACAGAATTCAGATGTCATTTCATTCCATAGTTATGATGACCCCAAAGTGACTGCTGAAAAAATAGAGGCTCTTAAAAACTACCAGAGACCCCTCTTTTGTACCGAATATCTAGCTCGAACCAATGGAAGCACCTTTGAGGATATTTTACCTCTGTTTGAAGAAAACCAAATTAGTGCAATGAATTGGGGTTTTGTAGCTGGTAAAACAAATACAATTTTTCCTTGGTCTTCATGGACTGAAAAGTTTGATTCTATGCCGAAAATTTGGCATCATGATATTTATAGACCTGATAAATCTCCTTTTTCAGAGCAAGAAATATCTTATTTAAAATCGATGCTATTGAATCAGGATTAAAAGCTTCACGATCCCTTTCTTTCAAAAAGAACCGTAACATATCGTAACGGTTAAGGCATCCTATAGTTATCTATAAAATCCTATTATCCTTATTAAAATACAAAGTCTAAACAAAGGAAATGCAAACAGTTCATTTTATTAGTTAAAGAAGGTTTTGTACTTTGTCTGTATAATTATTGTCATTTGTCTAAATATTTATGAAATTAATATGAGAAAATTTTTATTCCACAACCCAATATCATTCACTGTTACCGTTTTATTATTAAATGCAATGGTTGTTTTTGGCCAAGTAAAGCCTGCCCCTGAACGGACACGGGGAGAAGGACCTTTTGAAAGATTAATAATAAGGGGAGCAACCCTTATAGACGGAACTGGCGGGATGCCAAGAGGACCCGTAGATATCGTTATCGAAAAAAACAAAATTGTAGATATACAAGCCGTTGGAACCCCTAAACTTCCAATTGATGAAAGCAAGCGCCCTAAAGGAGCAACAAAAGAGATTGATGCCTCTGGTAAATATGTGATGCCGGGAATTATTGATTTACACATACACACTGGAAGTGAAACCAAAGCTCCGGAAGCAGAGTACATTTATAAGTTATGGTTAGCGCATGGAATCACAACGGTTCGAGGGGTACCTTCTGGAGATTTGGAATGGTCGCTTTCTGAAAAAAAGAGAAGTGCTCAAAATAAAATCGCAGCTCCCAGGATGATTTCATTCCATCGACCCGGTTCTGGAAAAGAATGGAAAAATCGTAAAATCATCACTCCCGAAGACGCCAAAGAATGGGTACAATATGCTCATAAAAAAGGAGTCGATGGGCTCAAGCTTGGATCTTATAGACCCGCTGTTATGAAAGCCCTTTTAGATGAAGCTAATAAATTAGGCATGGGAAGTACGGCTCATCTAGCGCAAACCGGTGTCGCACAAATGAATGCTGCAGATGCAGCTAGGTTGGGTCTTACAGGAATGACACACTTTTATGGTTTATTTGAAGCCATGTATGAAAATAACGATGTCCAACCTTGGCCTATCGACATGAATTACAATGACGAGCAACATAGATTTGGACAAGTTGCAAGACAATGGAATATGGTCAAGCCCGGCGGTGAAAAATGGAATGCTTTATTAGAGGAGTTTTTAAAATTAGACTTTTTTTTAAATCCTACCATGGCCATTTACTCTGCTGGTCGAGACGTTATGAGAGCTAGAAATGCCGATTGGCATCAACAATACACTTTGCCCAGCTTGATGGATTATTTCCAACCCAGTAGAGAAAATCATGGTGCCTATTGGTTTTACTGGACTACTCATGATGAAGTTGCTTGGAAAAAGTTCTATCAAGTATGGATGCAGTTCTTAAATGATTATAAAAACAGAGGAGGGAAAGTCACCGTTGGATCGGATGCAGGATTTATCTATCAAACATATGGGTTCACAACCATACAAGAATTAGAAATGTTGCAAGAAGCTGGTTTTCACCCACTAGAAGTTGTAAGAGCTGCTACTTTGCACGGTGCAGAAGAAATTTTTTATCCATTAAAAAAACCCATTGAATACGGAGTAATCCGAGAGGGTCTTCTTGCTGATTTACTCATTGTTGATGAAAATCCGCTTGAGAATCTTAAAGTTCTTTATGGAACAGGTGCTGTTAAATTAAATGATAAAACAAAACAAGTTGATCGTGTAGGAGGAGTTGATTATACAATTAAAGACGGTATTGTTTATAATGCTAAAGTGTTACTTGATGATGTAGAACAAATGGTTGAAAAGCAAAAAGTTTTTAGACAATCCTCACCAAACAAAATTAAAGATTAATCCGTTTAAGAAAGTCCTACTCACCTTTTACACCCCCCTCCCTATCGATAGGGAGGGGTCAATTAAAATTGAAACAGTAACCCAATCAAAAATTTTGAATAAATTCAATTATTTTAAATTATTATATTTTTTATTTAACTCTTAATATTTTCCTATGAGTCCTTTCAAGAACTTTATCTGTTTAGTGGCGATGCTAGTTAGCTTCTTTCCAATTACAGCACAGACTTCAAATCAGAACACACAAATCCCTGAAGAATTCTATAATCAGTTGGAATGGAGAAATATAGGTCCCTATAGAGGCGGGCGTTCTCTTGGAGCAGCGGGAAGTCCTGGGAGAACAAATGAGTATTATTTTGGAGCTACAGGTGGTGGTCTATGGAAAACTGTTGATGGTGGAACCGAATGGTTTCCAGTTACTGATGGTCAGGTAACCAGTTCTTCTGTAGGAGCAGTTGCTGTAGCAGAAACAAATCCTGATATTGTATACATCGGCATGGGAGAAGTACAACTAAGAGGAAGTATTACCCAGGGTGACGGTGTTTATAAAACTATCGATGGCGGAAAAACCTGGAGGCATTTAGGCTTAGAGGAAACGCAAGCTGTTTCAAGAATTCGTATACACCCAACGAATCCAGACATAGTTTATGTAGCCGCATTAGGCCATCCCTATGGTGATAATCCTGAACGAGGAGTTTTTAAAAGCATTGATGGAGGTAATACTTGGTCAAAAATATTATTTGTAAGTGAAAAAGCAGGCGCAGTAGACCTTATCATAGACCGAAATAATCCCAATGTTTTATATGCTAGTACCTGGCAGGTACAACGAAAAGCATGGAAAATGTGGGGAGGAGGACCCGACAGTAAACTTTGGAAGAGCATTGATGGTGGGCAAACATGGGCAGATTTAACACAAAATAAAGGAATGCCAAAAGGACCAATAGGAAAGATTGGAGTAACCGTTTCTCCCGCAGACTCTAATAGAGTGTGGGCTATTGTTGAAGCGAATGAAGGAGGAGTTTTTAGATCTGATGATGCCGGAAAAACTTGGATTCATACAAATGATGAACGTAAATTGAGACAACGTGCTTTTTATTACTCAAGAATTTATGCAGACCCTTGGGATAAAGATATTGTATACGGTCTGAATACGGGACTATACAAATCCATTGATGGAGGAAAAACATTCGATATTACTATTCAAGTTCCTCATGGAGATAATCATGATTTGTGGATAGATCCAAACAATCCTGATCGTATGATTAATGCTAATGACGGTGGAGGTAATGTAACCATTAATGGAGGTAAAACATGGACAGAACAAGATTATGTTACTACACAATTATACCATGTAATGACCACAAGTGATGTTCCCTATCATGTAGCTGGTGCACAACAAGATAATAGTACGGTCGCTGTACCAAGTGACGGATGGGATCATAAACAAGCTCGAGGTCCAAATCATGGTTGGTACTATGCCGTTGGAGGGGGTGAAAGTGGATGGATAACCCAGCATCCAAGTAAAAAAGATATTTTCTATGCAGGAAGCCAAGGGGCTTTATTAACACGTTATGATCGAAGCAATGGTCAAATTAGAGACATTCAAGTATATCCACGCTTTTTTTCTGGAGAACCAGCAGATGCGCTTCCTGAACGCTGGCAGTGGACTTTCCCAATAATGTTTGCACCACAAGACGATAATGTAATGTACACCTGTTCACAACATGTCTGGAAAACTACTAATGATGGTCAAACATGGGAAAGAATAAGTCCAGATTTAACTTACGCTGATCCCTCAACTTTAGGAAAGACCGGAGGGGTGATTACAATGGATATGAATGGACCCGAAATTTACGCAACCGTATTTGCCTTAGCCCCCTCTCATCATGATATTAATACTATTTGGGCAGGATCTGATGATGGCAAGATGCACATCACTAGAGATGGAGGTAAAAACTGGGAAGATATAACACCAAAAGAACTTCCTAAGTTTTCAAGAATAAGTATTATCGATGAATCGACGCACCATCCTGGCACTCTTTACATTGCTGCAAACAGGTACCAAGTAGATGACAGAAAACCTTATGTTTTCAAAACTCATGATTACGGAAAAACTTGGATAAAAATAACCAATGGAATCAAAAAGGGACATTTTGCTAGAGCAGTAAGGGAAGACCCTGTAAGACCTGGTTTGTTATTTTTAGGAACCGAGCATGGGGTATATTTCTCTATGAACGATGGTAAATTATGGCAGAGTTTACAATTGAAACTTCCTGATACTCCCATTCGTGATTTAGTTATAAAAGACAATGATGTTGTAATCGGAACTCACGGTAGAGGATTTTGGATTTTAGATAATATTCAACCTTTTCGTCAATTTAAGGATGAGATGGCAAATCAATCAGCTATACTTTTTAAACCCGCAGATGCCATTAGAGGAGTATATGATGCTGACATCCAGTATTATTTAAATGAGGAACTGGAAACTGTTACTTTTGAAATATTGGATTCAAACAACAACATTATAGCTTCACATACGGGAGATAAACCAAAATATGAAGTGGATCCTAATATTCCTTGGTGGAAAAGAGGAGGGTCAACTAAACCAACCACCGCCATCGGTATGAATAATTTTTCATGGGATTTGCGCTATCCCGGTGCTACCTCCTTTGAAGGGATGATTATTTGGAGTGCACGCCCTGAAAGAGGTCCTAAAGCTCCTATTGGAGATTATAAGGTGCGCCTAACCGCTGGTGATTATGTTGAGACACATGATTTTAAAATAAAAATGAATCCAAATTTGAAAGACATTACTGAGAAAGACTTGGAAGAGCAGTTTAACCTTGCTTTAAAAATTAGAGATAAAACAAGTCTGGCAAATCAAACGGTAATTGAAATTCGAGAAATAAAATCGAGATTGCGTGATGCCAAAAGCATGATGTCTCGTTCAAATTATGAAAATTTTATCATCCCTTTTTTAAATAAAATTTCAGCAGTTGAGGCAGACCTCTATCAAGTAAAGAATCAATCAGGTCAAGATCCTCTAAATTTCCCAATTAAATTAAATAATAGATTGGCCTCTTTAAGACGCAGTGTTGAAAATGGTGATGCAAAACCAACTGATGGAGCCTATTTAGTATTTAATGAGCTTTCTGAGGAATTGGAGCAGCACTTGGGTAAATTAGAAAAAATTATGGCTTCAGATCTAAAGAAAATCAATCAAATTTTAAAAAAAGCTGGAACAAAACGAATTTCAAAATAACTAAAAGGACAATTCCTTATCATTGTTAATTTTTGAGATTTTTCATCTGTCTAGCCTCCTTGCTGAATATAAAGGGGTTGGATTTCAGATCAAATCTCAACCCCTTGTTCCAATAAAAAACCGTTTTTTAAAAACCATGAACCTGTGCTTGGGTTAAGAGTTCCTGAAAAGTTTTAAGGTTTTAAAATTAATACCGTACAATATTAAAAATAAACCCTGAAAACACTGGGCTTTCAGGGTTATTAAGCGGAGAGACAGGGATTCGAACCCTGGCGACGGTTACCCGTCGACAGATTAGCAATCTGCTCCATTACCACTCTGGCACCTCTCCAAATTGCGGTTGACAAAAATAATAGTTCCCCTTAAAGTAACCAACCTTTTTTCTGATATTATTTTGGATATTCAATTCGAAGTTGATAAACATTAATTAGCTTCTTAAAAAGGATTTTTTTTACGGTTTCTATTTCGGCAAAAGTAATGTCGGAAGCATTGAATTGTTGTTCTGACATCTTGCCATCTATTATTTTATCGATAAACTCTTGAAGCTGATTAACACTGGGGGTTTTTAAACTTTTAGAAGCCGCTTCAACGGCATCGGCCATCATCAGGATGGCTGTTTCTTTAGAAAAAGGCTTTGGACCATCGTATTGAAATTCTTCGATTGATAATTCGTCAGGGGTTAATTCTTCTTGCTTTTTATAAAAAAAATAAACAGTAGATGTTCCATGATGAGTTCGAATAAAATCAATAATACGATCTGGAATATTATTTTTCTGAGCAATCAAAATTCCTTCTTTAACATGATTGATTATAATTCGCGCACTCTGTTTTGGGGTCAATTCATCATGAGGCGAAACTCCTGCAGTTTGATTTTCAGAAAAATACATTGGTGCTTTCAGTTTGCCGATATCATGATACAATGCTCCCACACGAACCAAAAGTGCATTTGCTCCAATTTCATTAGCGGCCGCTTCTGCCAAATTCGCAACTTGAAGGGAATGATGAAATGTGCCAGGGGCTTTATCGGAGAGCTCTTTTAATAAAACAGAATTAGTATCGGATAATTCGAGCAAGGAAACATCGGATACTAATCTAAAGATTTTCTCATATATATAAATTAAAGGCTGTACAAATAACATGAGCAATCCATTGAGCATGAATAAGGCTAAAGGGGTGAGGTTTATTTGCGTAAGATTTCCTTCCTGAATTGTAGTAAATGCAATATATCCAGTTATATAAACCAATACAATTTGACCTACAGAAATAAATAAATTTGCACGCCTGTATAACTGAGTAACAGACTGTATTGTAACAATCCCAGCTGTGATTTGAAGAAAAACAAATTCAAAACTATTGGGTATGATAAATCCGATGAGTAAAACGGTCAAGACATGAGTAAACAATCCCAAACGAGCGTCAAAAAAAGCTTTAATAATAAGTGGAAGGATACAAATAGGTACAGCAAAGACATACACTGTGTTGTAATTTAAAGTAAGGGTTACAGCAACTATGACAACTAAAATATTAAAGAATATAAAGGTTAGTTTTCGGTTATCTTCGTAGATAACATATCGATAAGTAAACAAAAAGAGCAGCAGTAATGTAAAGGTTAGAACAATTAAAATTGAATACCCAAAAAGAATCCAATTAGAATTTTGTTCCCCTTGTTGAAGGGTGAATTCTTTTCTTAAGGAATTTAATGTTTCAAATGTATCGTCATCAATAAGTTCTCCCTCTGCTACTATTAAATCTCCTGCAGCTATAAACCCTCTAGACCGAGAAATGTCTTGTAATGCCTGTTCCTTAGCAGTGTCAAAAAATGTTTTGTCTAGCGTAATGTTCGGACTAATCAATTCAAAAAAAAGATCCTTGTATACATCAGCATAGTCAGCATAAACAAAACCATTCATTTTGGTATTAATAAATTCAAACAACTCATCAGAGCGAAACAACTCTTCAATATTAATTGGGATTTCCAATTGTTCTTGAATTAAAAAAATATCTGGATTTCCTAAGTGGTTATAATTTGGAGGTAAAACCCCATAGAAATAGATCTCTTCCAATAGCATATTGCCAAAATCGTAGAGACTATCAAATTTCATTGGATTTTGAAGCATCTCAAAGAAAAGTGAAAATTGATCTGGGTACTTACTGAACACCTCCTTTTTAATTTGTTCATCTGCTCGTAAATAAGGCTTTAAAGTAGCTAAAACTTCTTCTTCGTCTTTTTTTATTTCAGCATCTGTTTTTAAAATAGAGAAGTCAAAAGGAGAATAAAAATCAGGATATTGCCATACCCTCCCCTTCTGAAACTCATATTTAAATTGTCCTCCTAAAGGAAACAGATAAAGGATAAGAATGGAACTGGACAGGATCAATAAGGATTTGTAAAACAATCCTTGTTGCGCAATGATGTACTTCCAAATCGTCTTCAATTATTCTCTTTTGATTCAAAACTACGTAAACTTACGCTGATCTCTACTATTTTAATACAGTTCGAGGCTTGTGGGTTTAAAATTCTTATTTTTGTTTTAAATAAGCAGCAAAGTAAATTCGCTCAAATTTATAATTTGGAATACGGTATTTGTTATTTAAGCATCGTTCCGATGCGTATAGAAAATTCTCATCAAAGTGAATTAGTCTCCCAGCTACTTTACGGTGATTGTTTCAAAATCATTTCCAAAAAAAAAGATTGGCTTCAAATAACTTCTCTGGCAGATAATTACAGTGGATGGATAGATCATAAACAAGCGCAAATTATCTCCAAAGAATCTGCAGAGAAAATAGAAAATAAAGAGAAAGCCTACAGCACTCGTTTAGTTGATTATATTGAAACTTCTGACAACAAACTCACATCTTTAGTTCTAGGCAGTAATGTGGGAGGGGCAGCATTTTTAGGACATGAATATCAGGGGCCTACTCAAAGGAGTATCGCCTCCAAATCAGATTTGATAAAAACAGCATCGCTATACCTCAACACACCTTATTTGTGGGGAGGTAAAACACCTATGGGTATTGATTGCTCAGGGCTTACTCAGATGATTTATCGCATTAATGGATACAGTCTCCCAAGAGATGCCTCTCAGCAGGCAAAATTAGGTGAAACCTTGAGTTTTATTGACGAAAGTGAGGCAGGTGATTTAGCTTTCTTTGACGATGCTGAAGGAAAAATAATTCATGTAGGACTGTTGTTAGAAAACTACTACATCCTCCATGCACATGGAAAAGTTAGGATCGATAGAATAGATCAAACAGGGATTTACAATGCCGAAACAAAACAGCATTCTCATAAATTAAGAATCATTAAAAAAATGATATAAAAAAACCCTCACGGCGGAGGGTTTTGTAAAGTATAAAAGATGCTATTCCAAGAGATCTTTCATCTTTTTATAGTTTTCTGTTTCACCTAAGGAACCATAGATATTCATAAGGGTTTTGATAGCCTGTTCATTTTTAGCTATGTCAACTAGCTTATTGAGGATTGGAATACATTCACGATAAAGATCCTCACGAGTTTTCAATAATTCATCATAACGCTTGTTATCTGCTGCTGAGCGACCTAAACCATCCATTTCAGATATTATTTCTGATTCTTCTTCTAGGATAAGAGAAACAAGGTTTAAATAGCCCGCTTCGTAGTTAGGATCAATTTCAATAGTTTTCTTGTAATACCCCTCAGCCTCTTCTTTACTTCCTCTTTGAGCACTTACTACTCCTAAATTAAAGTATAAGGTAGCGTTGTTGGGATCCTGCGCTATAGCTTCCTTCATAAGAGCCTCAAAACGATCATTTTCTTTTAATTGAATATAAAGGTTTGCTTCAGTTAAAATGAGATTTAAATCTTTAGGATCAGTTTGTCTTGCTTCTTTGACCGCTTCCATTGCCATATCATTGTCTCCCATTTGGGCATAAATTAAAGCAATGTTTTTGATTATTTCAGGATATCTAGACTCAGACTTTTCTTCTCTAAAATCAGAATAATCCTTTGTTTTCTTATACAATTCATACTCTGATTCAGACATTTCAACCTCCTCTCCAGATTCAGCAGATTTAGCAAAATAACTGGTTGTTATCCCTTCGTATTTCATTTCTTTTAATTCTTTATAATAGACCAATGCAGTATCAAGTATTTGCCCATTTACAGCACTGGAAGCAGCAAAATATAAATAATCTTGATTGGCTTCTTTATCGATCGTGTAAGCTGAGTAAAGTTTTGAAGCAGCTTCCGAATAACGTTGGGCACCATTGTCCTCAATAGCACTATTTACTAATTCTGCCACTAATGTTTGCATTTGTGTTTGGTAAGTAGGATCAATACCCCCCGCAGCTGTGAACGCCTTAAATTTTTCAATGGCAGCATCATAATTTTTATTGGCTTGATCAATTCGAGCCTCTAGGTAAAGTTTTTGATTTAAAACTTTTGAATCTGCTCCTTCAAAGAGGGCAGCATTTGCTAAAAGCATATCGCTTGCTCCTTGAATATCTCCAGCATCAAATAATTTAACTGCTTTTTTAACTTCTTTCTTTTGTGCAACTGACAGTGATAGAATTAAGATAAATAGTAAAGTGAATATTTTTTTCATTTTATTTATTATTTTGTTTTTTTACGTTTATTCAATAATAGTGCCATCATTAACCTCCAGATCATTCACATCTTCTACAGGATCATCGTCTTTCATCACTTTGGCAACGGCAGCAATGGTATCCTCTCCTTTGAGATTGATAAGCTTAACTCCCTGAGTTGCACGTCCCATTACTCGTAAACTTGCTACCTCCATTCTTATGGCAATACCTGATTTGTTAATAATCATAAGATCGTCTTGATCAACTACGTTTTTAATGGCCACGAGTTTACCTGTTTTATCAGTAATAGAAATCGTTTTGACTCCTTTTCCACCTCGATTGGTCACTCGGTAATCTTCTAGACTAGAGCGTTTTCCATACCCGTTTTCTGAGACTACAAGAATGTTTGTATCCATGTCATTAGCAGCAATCATTCCAACCACTTCGTCGTTTTCATTATCAAGACTTATACCTCTAACCCCAGAAGCACCGCGCCCCATAGGTCGTGTCTTACTTTCTTCAAATCTAATGGCTTTTCCTGATTTAACCGCCAACATGACATGGCTTTTTCCGTTGGTTAATTTGGCTTCCAGTAATTCATCTCCTTCTCGAATGCTTATGGCATTAATTCCATTTGTTCTAGGACGAGAATACTGTTCTAAAGAGGTTTTCTTGACTTGCCCCTTTCGGGTTGCCATAATAACGTAGTGACTGTTTATGTATTCTTCATTTTTAAGGTCTTGAGTACAAATGAAAGCTTTTACTTTATCATCTTGTTCAATATTTATAAGATTTTGAATTGCCCTACCTTTTGAAGTTTTTGACCCTTCAGGTATTTCAAAAACACGCATCCAAAAACATTTCCCCTTTTGAGTAAAGAAGAGCATGTATTGATGATTCGTTCCTACAAAGAGATCTTGTAGGAAATCTTCATCTCTGGTTGTGGAAGCTTTTTGACCCACACCTCCCCTATTTTGCGTTTTGTATTCTACTAAGGGGGTACGCTTAATATAACCGGCATGAGAAATTGTAATTACAACTTTATCATCGGGAATCATGTCTTCCATACTAAAGTCACCACCAGCATATTCTATGGTAGATCTTCGTTCATCACCGTATTTTTCTTTGACTTCTAACAGTTCTTCCTTAATGATATCCATTCTGCGATCCTTTTTATCGAGAATGTCTTTTAAGTCGGTAATGGTTTCCAAAAGCTCATCGTATTCTGTTCGGAGTTTGTCTTGCTCCAGACCAGTAAGTTGTCTTAAACGCATCTCAACGATGGCCTTTGCCTGAATTTCTGAAAGTTCAAATCTTTTAGTTAGGTTTTCTCTAGCCTCCTCAGGATTTTTAGAACCTCTTATAAGGGCTATAACCTCATCAATATTATCGGAGGCAATGATTAGCCCTTGAAGTATGTGAGCACGCTCCTCTGCTTTTCTTAATTCAAACTGAGTTCTGCGAACCACCACATCGTGACGATGTTCCACAAAATAGTGAATCATGTCTTTCAAATTCAACATTTGTGGTTTGCCTTTTACTAAAGCAATGTTATTTACACTAAAAGAAGATTGTAGTGAGGTAAATTTGTAAAGTTTGTTTAAAACAATATTGGGGACAGCATCTCGTTTTAAAACATAAACGACTCGCATACCATTTCTATCGGATTCATCACGTATGGTACTGATTCCCTCTATCTTCTTATCATTTACTAACTCGGCTGTTTTTCGAATCATTTCAGCTTTATTAACCTGATAAGGAATTTCTGTAACGATAATACATTCCCTTCCGTTGACTTCTTCTATATTGGCTTTAGCACGAATAACCACTCGACCTCTTCCAGTAAGGAAGGCTTCTTTTACACCTTCGTAACCGTATATCGTTCCGCCAGTGGGAAAATCTGGAGCTTTTATAGTTTGAATTAATTCTTCAATACTGATTTCGTTATTGTCTATGTACTGTATAGTTCCGTCTACGACTTCAGTCAGGTTATGAGGAGGCATGTTGGTTGCCATACCAACTGCAATTCCAGAGGCTCCATTAATTAACAGGTTGGGGACTCGTGTAGGGAGAACGGTAGGCTCTTTTAAGGTATCGTCAAAATTCAGTTGTAAATCAACCGTTTCTTTGTCGATGTCTGCCATTAGGTCTTCAGACATTTTCCGCATTCGAGCTTCCGTATATCGCATCGCTGCTGGACTATCCCCGTCTACAGATCCAAAATTACCCTGTCCATCTACCAACAAATATCGCAAACTCCATTCTTGAGCCATACGCACCATTGTATCATACACAGAACTGTCCCCGTGAGGATGGTATTTTCCCAATACCTCACCGACTATACGTGCGGATTTTTTGTAAGCCGTATTGGAACGTATTCCTAACTCGTGCATTCCAAACAATACACGACGGTGAACTGGTTTTAATCCATCTCTAACATCGGGTAATGCACGTGACACAATGACAGACATTGAATAATCAATGTAAGCCGATTTCATTTCATCTTCAATCCTAATGGGAATGAGCCTGTCTGCTTCGTTCATGATATATATTTAATTGTAGCTAAAATAAGGAATCAGCACTCAAAATTAAATTAATATTAAGCTATAATTGCTAAAATTATTAACAGATTTTAGGTGCAATTTGGTGGTAAATAATACTGTAGCTTTTTTTGAATTCTTAATATTTTTTTGTCTATTAGCGTAGTGCTAAAGTTTTGGTCTACTTTTTGCGCAATAAAGATTTAAATAGTGAGCTATGGATGATAATTTTTCACCACGCGTTAAAGACGTAATCGCTTTTAGTAAAGAAGAAGCCCTTCGTTTGGGTCACAACTTTATTGGAACAGAACACTTGATGCTAGGTATTTTAAGAGATGGAGGAGGAAAAGCAATTGCAATTTTAAATGCAATTGAAGTAAATCTTGAAGAATTAAGACGAAAAGTTGAAATACTTAATCCCGCAACGATTGATAATGCACAACTTTTAAATGACAAAAAAAACCTACATCTTACCCGCCAGGCAGAACGTGCCCTTAAAACCACTTTTTTAGAAGCTAAACTTTTCCAAAGCGAACTGATCAATACCGTTCACCTTCTTCTTTGCATTCTAAGAAATGAAAACGATCCTACAACCAAACTCTTAACACAACTCAATGTTGATTATGACATTGTAAAAGAGCAATTTAAACTTATGCTAGCAAACGATTCTGACACTTATGATGATCTACCTTCAGGTGCCTCTTTTCCCGAAGAAAAAGAGAACGAAGGGGAAGGCAAAGAGAACCCATTCATTCCTACCTCTGAATCAAAAACTTCTAAAAAGTCAAAAACTCCCGTTCTAGATAATTTTGGTAGAGATATCACAGCTCTCGCCGAAGGAGAAAAACTCGATCCTGTAGTTGGAAGGGAAAAAGAAATTGAACGGGTTTCGCAAATTTTAAGTAGAAGAAAGAAAAACAATCCATTATTGATAGGAGAACCTGGGGTTGGTAAATCGGCAATCGCCGAAGGACTGGCTTTGCGGATCATTCAAAAACGTGTTTCCCGTGTTCTTTACAACAAAAGAGTCGTTAGTCTTGATTTGGCAAGCTTAGTTGCTGGAACAAAATACCGAGGACAATTTGAAGAACGCATGAAGGCCTTAATGAATGAACTGGAGAAAAACGATGACATTATCCTATTCATTGATGAAATTCATACCATTGTAGGGGCAGGTGGTGCGACCGGTAGCTTGGATGCTTCTAATATGTTCAAACCAGCCCTTGCGCGTGGAGAAATCCAATGTATTGGAGCTACTACTCTAGACGAGTACCGCCAAAACATAGAAAAAGACGGTGCCCTTGAAAGACGTTTCCAAAAAGTTCTCGTAGAACAAACCAGTACTGAGGAAACCTTAGAAATACTAAAAAATATTAAAGAGCGCTACGAAAATCATCACAATGTAAACTATACCGATGAAGCCTTAAACGCATGTGTTGATCTTACGGATCGTTATATGTCCGATCGCTTTCTGCCGGACAAAGCTATAGATGCTCTTGATGAAGCTGGTTCACGAGTACACATAAACAACATGAGTGTCCCCCAGGAAATTATTGACCTTGAAAATCAATTGGACCAAGTTAGAGACCTTAAAAACTCTGTAGTCCTAAAACAAAAATATGAAGAGGCTGCCAAACTAAGAGACGATGAAAAACGTGTCGAGCGTTTACTTATTGAAGCTCAAGAGCGATGGCAAGAAGCGTCTAAACTCAATCGAGTTACAGTAGGAGAGAACGACATTGCAGATGTGGTCTCCATGATGACAAACGTCCCTGTCAATAAAATTGTTAAGTCTGAAAAAAATAAACTTTCCAAACTCGCAAAAGTCATTGACTCAAAATTAATTGGTCAAACAGAAGCAGTAGAAAAAGTTGTAAAAGCAATTCAAAGGAATCGAGCTGGACTTAAAGCCCCGGATAAGCCGATTGGTTCTTTTATCTTCCTTGGTCAAACAGGAGTGGGTAAAACACAACTCGCTAAAATCCTAGCTTCAGAAATTTTTGATAGTGAAGAAAACCTGATTCGTATTGACATGAGCGAATACATGGAGAAATTTGCTATCTCACGTTTAATTGGAGCGCCCCCGGGCTACATAGGGTATGAAGAAGGAGGGCAATTAACAGAAAAAGTTCGTCGTCGTCCCTACTCTGTAATTCTTCTAGATGAGGTAGAAAAAGCGCATCCTGATATTTTCAATATGCTGTTACAAGTACTAGACGATGGCTTTTTAACAGATAGTTTAGGAAGAAAAATTAACTTTCAAAACACCATCATCATCATGACCTCCAATGTAGGTGCTCGCCAAGTTAAAGATTTTGGTCGAGGACTTGGATTTGAAACAGCTTCTCAAAAAGCACAATCGAATGATATTGAAAAAGGAGTGATTGAAAAAGAATTAAAAAAGACCTTTTCTCCAGAATTTTTAAACCGTATTGATGACATTGTCGTTTTTAATTCTTTGGAGAAAAAGGACATTCGTAAGATTGTTGACATTGAATTGGTTCATCTGATTAAGCGTATTGAACAGTTGGGATATAAAATTGAAATCTCCAAAACTGCAAGAGATTTTATTGCAGACAAAGGATATGACAGTAAATATGGGGCAAGACCCTTAAACCGAGCGATACAAAAACACGTAGAAGACTTAATCGCTGAGCACATTGTTAACAATTCCGTTAAAGAGGGAGACAGTATCTTAATTGATAAACATAAAGACCAAGAGATACTTGAATTAAATGGGAATCAAAAAATTGAAACTTCGTAACAAATCGCACAAAAATTTCTAAACTTTTTAAAAGTTTAAATTCTTGTCGCTTTTTATTCACAAATCCTTTAAAGCCCAGCAATAAATATTATTTTTGCGCTTGTTAAAACGAAATACGTTTGTATATCGTTGAAAGCGTAAAAGTATTATGAAGGTTTTAAAATTTGGGGGTACTTCTGTTGCTGACGCAAAAAGTCTCAAACATGTTATCGACATTGTTAAAAATTCTACTGAAGAGCAACTCGTTGTTGTATCTGCACTAGGGGGTGTTACAAATATTCTTGTAGAAATGGCGGAAAGAGCCAGTTCAGGAGATAAAAATTATAAGGAAAAATTAGAAACCTTAGAAACCCGCCACTTAAACCCAATAGAGCACTTTGTTCCTGTAACCCAACAAAGCGCTATTATAAGTTTCCTGAAGTCTCAGCTAAATGAATTGGAAGATCTATTAGCGTCTTTATTTACGATAAATGAACTCACTCCTAAAAGCCTCGCTAAAGTTTCTAGTTATGGGGAAATACTCTCAAGTACTATCATCTTTAACATTTTAAAACACCAAGGATGTAATATTGAGCTAAAAGATGCCAGAGAACTTATTTTTACTCATATCACAAACGATCGCGAAGTTATCAATCACCAACTTAGCTCAGAAAAGACGAGCGCTTTTTTAGCCAAAAGAAAAGCCACTATTACACTCATTCCTGGTTTTATAGCACAAGATGAAGAAGGACACACAACAACATTAGGTCGAGGGGGTTCTGATCTTACCGCTTCCCTTCTCGCAAATTATGTACAAGCAAGCATCCTTGAAATTTGGACCGATGTTAGTGGGATGTTTACAGCCAATCCAAAGCTGGTTAGTCAAGCTCAACCCATTTCCAAGTTGTCCTATGAGGAGGCGATGGAACTTTCTCATTTTGGTGCAAAAGTAATTTACCCACCAACACTCCAACCTCTTATTGAAAAAAACATTCCCGTACTTATAAAAAATACATTTGATGCTCAGGCTCCAGGAACACTCATTGATCAAAATGGGGTTGAACAGGGAAATGGCACCACTGTAAAAGGGGTAAGCCATATTGAAAATGTTGCTTTAATAAGTCTTGAAGGTAGTGGGATGATTGGAATTCCTGGGTTTTCTAAACGCTTATTCGAATGTTTGTCACTCAAGCAAATCAACATCATCATGATCACCCAAGCCTCTTCTGAACATTCCATTTGTATTGGTGTTCGATCTGAGGATACTGCTCTTGCAAAGAAAGCAATAGATGAACATTTTGCATTTGAAATCAGCCTTAACAAAGTAGAGCCCGCTAAAATTGAACATGATATGGCAAATATTGCCGTTGTTGGTGACAAGATGAAAGATCATCAAGGAATTAGCGGAAAACTCTTCAGTAGTCTTGGAGCCAATAATATAAATATCCGAGCCATTGCACAGGGGGCTTCAGAGCGTAATATATCTATAGTTATCGATAAAAAAAATACTCAAAAGGCTCTTAATACAATTCATGAAAGTTTTTTTGAAGAACAAACTAAAGAATTAAATCTATTCATCACAGGAGTAGGAAATGTAGGGGGAAAGCTCCTCGAACAGATTGAAAAGCAAAAAGAGTATCTCCTTGAACATTTAAGATTAAAAATTCGTGTAATCGCACTTTCTAATTCTAGAAAAATGTTGTTAAAAGACGGACCTATTGCTTTAAATCAATGGAAACAAGAATTAGACAATAGCTCGATAAAAGCAGACCGAAATGTTTTTTTTGAGCATGTTAAACAGCTTAATCTCAGAAACAGCATCTTTGTAGACAATACGGCCAATGAAATCATCGCTGAGGAATACGAACGCTACCTTGCTCATAATATAGGGGTCGTCACTTGCAATAAAATAGCCTGCGCTAGTTCTTTTAACAACTATTCTGATCTTAAGAAAACTGCACGGCGTTTTGGAACACCCTTTTTATTTGAAACCAATGTTGGAGCTGGTCTTCCAGTAATCGACACGCTTAATAATTTAATTGCGTCTGGAGATAAAATTTTAAAAATTCAAGCCATCCTTTCAGGGAGTTTGAATTTTGTATTTAACAACTTCAATTCAAAAGCCTCATTTAAAGAGGTTGTAAAAAGCGCGCAAAATGAAGGCTATACCGAACCAGATCCCAAAATCGATCTAAGCGGTGTTGACGTAGCTAGAAAAATACTCATATTAGCAAGAGAAAGTGGTTTTAAGTTAGAATTAAATCAAATTGTAAACAATAGTTTCCTTCCGCTAGAAGTCTTAGAAACTAAAAATA